>CAZQTJ010000175.1:0-4890 GCA_964596035.1 uncultured Cocleimonas sp.
TCTCAATGAATATTACGGCTGATGATTACCATGAAATGTGTGCTCGTGCTGATTTCGCACTAGAGACATTTGGTGAAGACGCACCGCGTTTAGCCTTCCTCGTTGACGGTTTTGTCGGTGGTCCAGGCATGGTGACAACAGCTCGTCGCCAATATCCTGATCAATACTTGCACTACCATCGTGCAGGTCACGGTATGATCACATCGCCTTCATCTAAGCGTGGTTACACGGCTTATATCCTCGCTAAAATGTCACGTCTTATGGGTGCATCTGGTATCCACGTAGGTACAATGGGCTATGGTAAAATGGAAGGTGGAGCTGATGATAAAATCATCGCTTACATGATTGAGCGTGATGAGTGTCAAGGACCTTTCTACTATCAGAAATGGCACGGCATGAAGCCAACAACACCTATCATCTCTGGTGGCATGAACGCACTTCGTCTACCTGGATTCTTCGAGAACTTAGGTCACGGTAACGTCATCAACACGTCTGGTGGTGGCTCATACGGTCACATCGACAGCCCTGCTGCTGGTGCGATTTCATTGAGACAATCTTATGAGTGTTACAAGGAAGGTGCAGACCCAATCGAATTCGCAAAAGAGCATAAAGAATTTGCGCGCGCATTCGAGTCATTCCCTGGTGATGCTGATTTACTCTTCCCTGGTTGGAGAGAGAAGCTAGGCGTTCATAAGTAAACAATATTTGCTTTAGGAGTCTCGGATTTTGATCAAACCTAATCAGAGATTCCTTTAATGAACTAGCTTTAAGAGAAAGCCCCGTTATGCGGGGCTTTCTTTATTACAATGGTTTCTAAAGCCTGTCTTTTCTTATAGTAAGACATTCTAAGGGAAACTATTCACACGCATTAGACACAGGACAAAGCGCTATGAGCGATATAGATATTGAACAGTACAACATCACAGAAGAACCTTTTTACCACGCGCAGGGTGATGAAGTTGAGTGGTATCAGGCGGCTTATAATGCACGTTTGCCTGTTATGGTAAAAGGACCTACTGGTTGTGGTAAGTCTCGTTTTATTGAGCATATGGCTTATAAACTTGGAAAACCATTAATTACCGTTGCTTGTAATGAAGACATGACAGCATCCGACTTGGTAGGGCGTTATTTACTTGATGCAAACGGTACGCGTTGGTTAGACGGTCCGCTTACCATTGCTGCTCGTATCGGTGCAATTTGTTATTTGGATGAAGTGGTTGAAGCACGTCAAGATACGACGGTTGTTATTCACCCCTTAACAGATCATCGTCGTACCTTACCTTTAGATAAAAAAGGTGAAACCGTGACCGCACATCCTGATTTTCAGTTGGTTATTTCTTACAATCCCGGCTATCAAAGTTTAATGAAAGAGTTAAAGCAGTCTACCAAACAGCGGTTTGTGGCGATGGACTTTGATTATGCGCCTACTAAGGTAGAAGAGGGTATTGTGGAGAAAGAAGCAGGTGTTGATGCTGATACTGCAAAGAAACTCGTTAAAATTGGTGGTGTTGCCCGAAACTTAAAAGGTCATGGGCTAGACGAAGGCATTTCAACGCGTTTATTGGTTTATGCGGCAAGTTTAATGAACCACGGCGTTAATGCTAAAGATGCTTGTAAAATGGCGTTAGTTCGTCCCATTACTGATGATGCTGATATTCGTCAAACCTTAGATCATGCGATAGAGACTATTTTTGCATAAACTATTTTGTTTGACGCAAAGCATTGGTGCGATGGCATGATCTATTGTTCAAAGCAATCATAATCACGAGAGTTAAGTGGATCAGTAAAGTAATATGACAACTGCAAGCAAAGAGAAAACATTTTCGCCCGAGCTTCAAGATTTTCGTAATCAACTTAAATGTAGCTTTGAGCAAATTGACGATGTATTTGAAGACTGCATGCTGGATGCGCAAAGGCGATTGTCGATCCAAGGCGTTAAAGACTATCTAAAAGGAGCGTCTTTAATTTGCATGATCGGACGTGGTGTCGAGCCTGTTTTACAGTTTTTGGAAGTTATTCCAGAGCTAGCAGGTAGGCTCGGAGAGGACGTTATCAACACGATTTCTGATGGTGTTTGGGAGGTTTCACGAACACCTAACGGTGTGGCAATTCCACCTTTTATGGCAACCTTGCAGGAAGCGGGAAGACGCTTAGGAAGCATCGAACAATTCAATCATTATTTTGATATTTTATTCGATATGATGGAGCGTACAACAGGCTCAATTCATGGTCATCACACCACTATGCCTAGTCCAGGTTTACCTTATTTACTCAATCAGATGCCTTATTTGTTAAGTCAGATTTCTCTTGAAGGCTTGAAAAACTGGGTTGATTATGGTGTGCGTAATTACGGTAATCACCCAGAACGTCAAATAGATTTTTTCACACTGCAATCAGCCGATAGTCGCGCCATGTTACAGCGTGAGCGTCATGGTACTTTATTTGCCGATAATGATCGTAATTTGGGGACTTATCTACAAGGTTTGTGGCAGGACAAAGAATACCTCATACCTTACTCAACAGGTTTTGATGAGTTGCGCCAACCCATCCCTTACTATGACAAATTAGGTTTGCGTATCCCTGATGTCTATGACGACGTGATGGATGACGCTGGAAATACCTTGGTGACAGGTCTTGATCGTTACCGTGCCGTATTAGCGCACATGATGGCACATCGTCGCTGGAGTTCGCAGATTGTGGCGGATAATTTCAGTCCATTTCAGCGTATAGCGATTGATTTATTGGAAGATGCTCGTGTGGAATACCTTGCAATGCAAGAATATCCTGGCTTGCGTAAATTATGGCTTTCACTGCATCCTGTGCCTGTCGAGGGTGAGTGTAATGAAAAGGGCGTGTCTTGTATTCGTCACCGCTTAGCCATGTTGTCTTATGCTCTGCTTAATGCAGATCATGGCTATCAAAATAAAGATATATTGCTAACGGTTAAACAGTTCCATGAGTTTATGGAAAAGGCGGCAGAAACTAAAACAGAGACGACGACTAAGGACATGGTGAACTTAGGGCTTGGTTTCATAACGCGAACACGTCGTCAAGAAGATCAGGCGGCTAAAGTATTTTTTGATAATACCGTGGTTGATTATCGGGATGATAATCGTGCGATGTGGGTGTTTATTGAAGAGAGCGATGATGAAGAGCAGTTTGAAGATGCGCCGAAAAGTGCAGAAGAGGAAGATGAAATAAATGCACTTCCACCGCGTCATTATCCAGAGTGGGATTACAATACACAAAGTTATCGTCCTGATTGGGTGAGTTTGTATGAAAGTTTGCATCCTTCAGGAAATCCTGCGGATATTGACAAAATATTGGACAAACATGCGGCTTTAGCCAAACGCCTTAAACAAATTCTTGATCTGTTAAAACCACAAAATTATGTGCGTGTACGTTATCAAGAAGAAGGCAGTGAACTTGATCTGGATGTGGCAATTCGTTCTTTGATCGACTTTAAAAGTGGCGCACAGCCTGATCCTCGAATTAACATGAGTCATAAACACGATGGTCGTGATATTGCCGTTACCTTATTGCTTGATTTATCTGCCTCGTTACATGATAGACCGCATGGTAGCACGCAAACCTTATTAGAGCTGAGTCAAGAAGCGGTGTCTTTATTGGCTTGGGCGATTGATAATTTAGATGATAAATTTTCTATCAGTGGTTTTTTCTCCAATACCCGTCACGATGTGAAATATTTACATATGAAAGGTTTTAATGAGCGCTGGGATGATGCCGTTAAAGCGCGCGTGGCTAAAATGGAAGCAGGGTTTTCAACTCGTATGGGAGCGGCAATACGCCATGCAGGGCATTATTTAGGTGCTCAAAAGGCGGACAAAAAACTATTACTTATTCTGACGGATGGGGAGCCTGCTGATATTGATGTAGACGATGCCAAGCTATTAATCAAAGATGCTCATAAAGCAACAACAGAGCTTGATATGGATGGGATTTATACGCACTGCATAAGTCTTGATCCTAATGCGGATGAATATGTGAGTGATATATTTGGCTCGCACTACACGGTTATCGATAATGTCAGTCGTTTACCTGAAAAATTACCACAATTATTTTTATCCTTAACGAAGTAATCTTACCCTCTGCGGAAATGTTTTATGAAAAATACCATTAAACTGACGATTCCTTTTTCATTTAAAGGAGTAGATCATACGCCATCCACCGTGATTGATCTTGATGCTTTTATGTCGGGAGATCAGAATCTGCAAGCGATATTTCAAATTGTCGCGAGTGAAAATAATATTGGTAATTACTCTTATGAGTATGAAGTTTTAGAATCATCACCTAAAATTTATAGTGATCCTACAGGAGTGGCGTGTGATTTTTTGTCAGGCGAGTGTTTTGATTTTGAAGGGTTTAAAAAATACCAAACGACAGCACAAGCTTTAGATATACTGCAAGAGATAGCAAAAAACAGATTGAACATTGATGATCTTGAGAAAGACCCAGTGTTAAAACAGGCTTTATTAGAAGCCTATCAGGCAGGAAAAAATACAATTTAATTTATTGGTAATATTTTTTAAGTGTCATACACCGCGTTTCTTAGGAATGCGCACGAAATAAGTTCCCGATCTTATAACGCAGAATTTTTATTTCAGATAGGATGATCTTATGACTTAGCTGAGCTTCAGCTCAACTTAGAAGTTGTAGCAAGATCATAGTTGTTCTACGTGACAAATGAGATCATTCTAGCTGGAATAAAAAAGCAAGTTAAAATCGGGCAGTTATTTCATTCTCGTTCCTTAGATTAAAAAGGCCGCTGCTCTTTATTGAGTAGCGGCTTTTTTGTGTGGCTGTTTTAATAACTTAGGAATGAGCACGAAATAAGTTCCCGATCTTATAACGCAGAATTTTTATTTCAGA
>CAZQTJ010000176.1:0-1975 GCA_964596035.1 uncultured Cocleimonas sp.
TAGGATGATCTCATTCATCACGTAGAACAACTATGCTCTTCATGAGATCATCCTATCTGAAATAAAAATTCTGCGTTATAAGATCGGGAACTTATTTCGTGCTCATTCCTAAATCTGTAGGCAACATTCTATGCCAAATAATTTGATAGGTTTGAGGTGCAGTAAGTGTGTCTACAAACTCCGTCATATCAGGTGAAAACCATAATGAAACAGCACCTAATACAATAAGAAGGCTTGATATAACACGTTGTTTGGTATCGATTACTTTCATGGCGGTACCAAATGATCGCTTAATACGATGATTCATAAAATCAACACTATAAAGCTCATCAAGCACCAAATGAATAATAAAACCATAAAAAACAAGTAATCCAATTAGCCAAGAAATAAAGGCAGTTTTTGCAAAAAAGTGAAAACTAATTGAGGTGGTAAAAAGAGCAAAAGCAAAGGCTGCAACAAGAGAATGAATAGCCCCTCGATGCTTAGTGTATTTATGAAAAATCATCCATACGGGATAGCGTATAAACGCAAAGATGATAAGCCCTATCACCCAGAGTTCTAAAATTGAGAGTTGATTTTGCGTAGAGAAAATCCATAAAAAAGAAAGAATCATTCCCAATAAAGAAAATATAATACGACTAGGATAGGAATGCTGTAAATCGACATCAGGCAAAATACCACCAATTGTTCCTGCCAAGGTCAACAATAAAGCATCACTTGTACCAATAAAGCCAACTTGTAGACACAAGGTAGCTAACAAGCCAGAGCCTACCGCTGCAACGGTAATATGCGTATTGAAATTTGCCATAAAAATTAACGAGAAGCAGGAATATCTTTAAGCGTGGTGGTCACATCAAGGTTTTGTGCTCGATGACGCATGACATGATCCATAAGGGTAATTGCTAACATTGCTTCACAAATTGGGGTGGCGCGTATTCCTACGCAGGGGTCATGGCGACCTTTGGTGATGACCTGCGTTGCTTCGCCATCAAGATTGATGGTATTTCCAGGAATACGCATACTGGAGGTTGGCTTAAAAGCAGTATGAACGATTAAATCCTGTCCAGAAGTAATACCGCCTAATGTACCGCCCGACTGGTTACCATCAAAACCATCACTGTATATTTCATCACGATGAACCGTCCCTTTTTGCTCCACACAAGCAAACCCTGCACCAATTTCTACGCCTTTAGATGCGTTAATACTCATCATCGAGTGGGCAATGTCGGCATCAATACGATCAAAAATTGGCTCGCCTAAACCTGCGGGAATATTGGAGGCAACGACGGTAATTTTTGCGCCAATAGAGTTACCCTCTTTACGCAAGGCATCCATATACGTTTCCATTTCAGACACTTTGCTAGCATCAGGACAGAAGAAAGGGTTGTTTCTAACCTCATTCCAATCGTGTGATTCTGCTTTTATAGGGCCTAACTGAGAAAGATAGCCACGAATTTCTATACCAAACTTTTCGAATAGATATTTCTTGGCGATTGCTCCAGCGGCAACACGCATAGCCGTTTCACGCGCTGAAGAACGCCCACCACCGCGATAATCACGAAAGCCATATTTTTTATAATAGGTATAATCCGCATGTCCAGGACGAAAACGATCCATAATATCGGAGTAATCTTTCGAGCGCTGGTCTACATTATTAATCATCAAGGCGATTGGCGTACCTGTGGTTTTACCTTCAAATACGCCCGATAGAATTTGCACCTCATCTGGTTCACGGCGTTGCGTGGTATGACGGCTAGTACCAGGTTTGCGTAAATCCAAATCACCTTGAATATCGTGTTCTGATATTTCTAAACCTGGAGGGCAACCATCAACAATACAACCGATGGCGGGGCCATGACTCTCACCAAACGAGGTCACTGTAAATAATTTTCCGTAGCTATTTCCTGACATAATGTAACTTTACCATGAGCTTATTGCTCTTAAATTTATCGTAATGATTTTCGCAACTAGAATG
>CAZQTJ010000176.1:2075-4881 GCA_964596035.1 uncultured Cocleimonas sp.
TCATAAACACAAGGGCAGTTTTAATGAAAACAATCATGAGTCGAATATTGCCACTGAGTTTACTGCTTAGTTTGCTGCTATTAACAACAAGCATGAGTGCAAATGAGTTAAAAAACAATGCCTCACCCTATTTAGCCATGCACGGCGATGACCCTGTCAACTGGATGCCGTGGGGTAAAGCTGCACTAGATAAAGCTAAAAAAGAGCATAAAATCATCTTCGTATCCATCGGCTATTTTTCATGTCATTGGTGTCATGTGATGCAACGCGAAAGCTACAAGAGCAAAATAATCGCCAATTTGTTGAATAAAGATTATATCTCTGTAAAGGTTGATCGAGAATTAAACCCTGTTTTAGATAAGCGTTTAATCGAGTTTGTACAAATCACCAACGGCACAGCTGGCTGGCCGCTGAATGTCTTTCTTACCCCTGACGCTTATCCGCTGGTAGGCGCAACCTATATGCCACGCGATAATTTTGCCACGGTGTTAAAACGTCTACAAACGCGCTGGAAAAAAGATTCGCAAGCCTTAGAAGACATGGCAAAAAACCGTAATGACACACTCACCACCATGCTAGAAACACAGGAAAGAACCAGTTCCAATAACAACATCTCCAAAGCATCAAAATTACTGGTAAAAGTCACAATGGAGAGCGCCGATACTTTGCAAGGTGGTTTTGGTAATCGTAAATTTCCCTCAACACCACAACTTTCAGCATTATTAGCCATTAATGAACAGCAAAAAGACAAATCACTGGATGAATTTATAAAGCTCACACTCAATCAAATGGCACGTAAAGGTTTGCATGATGATATAGGCGGCGGTTTTTATCGTTACACGGTAGACCCCGCATGGGAAACGCCCCATTTTGAAAAAATGCTCTACACCAATGCACTCATGCCAATCCTTTATTTTAACGCCTCGGAACGCTATCAAAATGCAGAATATCGACAGGTAGCACTAGAGACGCTACGCTTTACGATAGAATCGATGCGAGGCAAAAGTAATGCCTATATCTCTAGCCTTTCTGCCGTTGACGACAAAAACGAAGAGGGCGGTTTTTACCTTTGGACGCGCGCCGAGCTGACTAAAATCCTCAATAAAAAAGAATTAGCTTTAGCCTTTAAAGTTTGGCACTTAGATCAAGCTAATGAACTACCTGCGGGAAATTTACCCCGTCGAGATGAAGCCTTAGAGGTGATAGCCAAGCGACTGGGCAAGCCTTTAAAACTGTTTGAAACAGAGCTACAAGCGTTAAAAAACAAACTAAAAGCCTACCGCAATAAGCACAGAGGACTGCCTAGAGATACTAAATTATTAGCCTCTCAAAACGGTCTGTTGCTTGCTGCTTTTGCAAAAGGTGTAGGCTACGATCAATCGCTACAACATTATGGCGACAAATTAGCAATCTTTTTAGAAAGCCTTTGGAATGGCAAAATACTACGTCGCTCCGCCGCAGATGCCACCGCAGGAACACTCGATAGTTACGCCGCAGCCTCATGGGGTTTATTGTCGTGGGGGAAATCAACAGGTGATAAAAAAGCCATGCAAACAGGTTTAGCCATTGCCCAAAAAGCATGGGCGGTATTCTATAAAAATGGCGTATGGGTCGAAAATACCAATAGCCTACTACCCAAAGGCACTAAGTTAAGCCACTTACAAGATGGCGCAATTCCATCCGCAGAATATTTTTTACTAGAAGCCAGTCGCTTAAGTGACGATGCCAACTTACGTAAAAATATCCATGAGGTGCTAAACAATTCCACCCGCTCTGTCGATGTTGATCCTTATGCCTATGCTTCGATTATCGCTTTCGCCGTTGGGTATCGTTAAAACTTTAGTTGATATAGCGTGTCGTATCCTCACAGCCCGCATCAGCAAAACCTTGTATGCGCAATAAGCAAGCATCACACTCACCACAGGCTCGACCTTGTTGGTCTGCTTGATAGCAGGTGACAGTCTGAGAATAATCCACCCCAAGCTCATGCCCTTTATTAATAATATCCGCCTTACTTAAATCAATCAGTGGTGTATGAATTTTAAAACGATCCCCTTCAATACCCGCTTTAGTGGCTAGATTTGCGGTTTTCTCAAACGATTCAATAAATTCAGGGCGACAATCAGGGTAGCCCGAATAATCCACCGCATTCACTCCAATAAAAATAGCACGCGCCTCCAAAACCTCCGCCCACGCCAACGCAATCGACAAAAACACCATATTACGCGCAGGGACATAAGTAAGGGGGATGCCTTCAGAAGGGCTAGTCGGCACCTCTATTTGGTCATCCGTCAGCGCCGAACCGCCAAAACGAGACAAATCTAAATCAATAATTTTATGATCAACACCCTGCGCCGTAGCAATCCGCTCGGCAGCCAGCAACTCCGCACTGTGGCGTTGCCCATAACGAAAACTTAAAGCATGACACTCATAACCCTGTTGCAACGCCATTGCCAACAAAGTAACCGAATCCATACCACCAGATAATAAAACAACCGCTTTTTTCACTTGCAAAATTCCTAAGTCAATAAAATATCGTGATGCCTAAGTAGGTGAACATAATAAATCTAACAAAATTCCGACGGATATTTGTAACTTCTCATAACTAGCAGGCATCTTCAAAGTTAATGAATTGAACTGTTTGATAAATAGTCTTGTTGGGCTTCGTACCTCAGCACCAACCTACAAAATTTCCTTACTAGAGAGGAAGTGATGCTTTAGCTTCGCCTCATCTCCCGATGTCGTGAGACGAGTAAGAAGATCGACGGAAATATAACAGAATTAAGCTAATCATAGCTTTCACTCC
>CAZQTJ010000177.1:0-4875 GCA_964596035.1 uncultured Cocleimonas sp.
GACACATTGTTCCTTTTGAATTTTTCATGAACTACAAACCCAGCGCAGCTACTTGTATATTACGACAACTGCTCATCACGAAGTGGCGGATTTAAAAATGTATCAGCCCAATCAGGATCAACAAGTTCTGCTTTTTTGTTCAATAAAGGAAAATCGCTATCATTCCAGCCTTTAATACCTGTTTGTAGCGATGTTACGTTGTTATAGCCCATCAACTGCATGGTAAATGCTGCTAAGGCACTTCTATTACCTGACCGACAAATAACAACTACGGGACGATCACGCGCATTAACTAATTCTGGGATAGTGTCAGAATAATCCCAATCACAGGCCGCTTCTAAAATTCCTCGCGGGACATGCAAAGAGCCTTCTATATAAGCACTTTCAAACTCATCTATTTCACGAATATCGACCAATAAAACATCACTGTTATTTTCTAAAAGTTCTTCTAAGTCCCAAGGAAAAAGTTCGTTGATCTCAGGGAGAATATCAGAGATAAGTTGTTTGAATGTTTTTGCCATGAGAGTCGCCCAATTATTTTATTACTGAAAAGTGGGGCATCATAAAAGATGGGAAGCTGTAATGAAATAAACCAAAAGAGAGAGGCTAAGGAACCTACACATTTCTAAGGTTTATTTATTCGTGTAAACAAATTTTGTTTTCTTTACACCGTATTCAACTGCCATTACCGCAGCGGTAATACGTGAGCTGATATTTAGTTTACGCAAGATAGCTTTTACGTGCAGTTTAACCGTACCGTCAGAAATACCTAAATTTCTGGCAATGACTTTATTGCTCTGCCCTTCTGCCAGTAAGGTTAATATTTCGTATTCGCGTGGTGTTAGCGATGCAAAAGGGTTTATTTTTTCTTCTTTAGGTTTACTTTTTCCTTGTACTGCTTGCGCTAATACTGCTGCAAGATCAGGAGCAACGACTGTTTTTCCTGAGATAATATCACCCAAGGCGACAACTAATTCGTCAGGCTCCATATCTTTTAATAAATACCCCTGCGCGCCATTTTTTAATGCGCCAACTAAGTCTTCTTCTACACTGCTAGTCGTTAGCATCGCAACGGGTAGCTTGGGATGGTTCTTTTTAAGCAACCTCAATACGCTAATACCATCCATTTTAGGCATACGCATATCAAGCAATACGGCATCAAGCTCATACTTGTCAGCGGCTTTTAAACCTTCTTCGCCATCACCTACGGAGGCAACTACTTTAATCCCACGGCGTGTTAATAAATCTTCTAAGCCTGCACGAAACAAAGTGTGGTCATCAATGAGTAAGATTTTCTCATTCATAGTATATTATCCTGCGTGGTTATAACGGTATCATCCTTGAAAACACGATTTACTGGCGAATTCAACGTCGCACTTTGCTCTGCTACTTGAAAACTCAGTTGCACCAGTGTACCCCCCTCGCCCTCAGATTCAAAATGAATCTCGCCATTAATTCTGGTTGCGCGGTCTTGCATAATAGATAAGCCAAGATGCTCTCCCGTTTCTTCGTCTAAACTAGGACGATCATCCGACATACCAACCCCATCATCTTCAATTAACACACTACAGTCGCCATCTTCAGCGCTGTACATTAATATTCTGACCGTTTCAGCTTGACTATGCTTACGTATATTGGCTAATGACTCTTGAACGATACGTACCACCTCTATTTTTGTATCATGAGGTAAAGTGGGTAGTTCCCAATTATGATAAAAGAATACATCTAAATTAGTTTCACGACGGAAACGCTCCACCACACGCTCGACAGATCGCACAACGCCTTTGCCATCAATCGGCGCTCTAAAGTGAGTAATTAAACTACGTAACTCTGCATAGGCCTCATCAATGCCTTTTTCCAAGCCTTCTAATTCTTGCCAAATAACCGACTCATCGCCAACATTCATGGAGTCATCAAACAAGCGTACTTTGTAGCGTAAACTTGCCAATGTTTGCGCTAAAGAGTCATGTAGCTCATGTGCCATACGTGTACGTTCTTCGATGATGGATAACATACGAGAGTCATCTTCAACACTGGCTTTTTCGATCGCCATGCCAAGATGCTGCCCAATACTGACCAGTAGCTCATGCTCTCCTTCCATCACGTTATGATTTTCACGATGCACGAAGAGGTTGTAAACACCGAGTGTTTTGCCACGATACTGTAAGGGTATCGCTAACATTTCGATATTATCGCTATCAAAAAAAGTCTCACCAATCAGCTTTCCGCACATACGAACATCAGCACGGACTTGAATTTTATTATCGGTAGCTGCCGTACCACAAACACAGCTAGTGGAGGGCAATGTCTCTTCTTTAGCGATGATCTCATCACTCAAACCGATACTGGCGACAAGCCGCATTTGATCGTCTTTATCTAGCAAACGTATCGTTGCTGCCTCTGCTTTGACAACACCTGTTAAAGTGTATAAAAACTGCTCCAACAAATCTTCTAGGTTTTGGGATTGATTGATACACGAAGCAACGTCATATAAGACACTTAGATAATGCTTTTTCTGGCGAATATATTCTGTTTGACGTGATAAACGCTTTTGTTGTACCCGCGCTAACGCCTCGTAATCATCAGAAATATGATTAATATGCTCGCGAATACTACGTGAAGGACAGGTTTTTTTACGTACCTCCATGCGACTGGATAATTCACCTTTAAGTAAGTGGTCTGCCCAATCAGACAGGTCGCTACCAAAACGGTCAAATTCTTTCCAAATCCAATACAGCATAAGCAGGACACCAGAGCCTGCGAACACCCATATTATCGACATTAGAGGCGCTAACCAATATGCTTGAGAACCTGTATTTAGCACCCAAAAATAAGCAGAACCTATCACCACAAAAAGAAAAATAAGTGCTACTAAAACGAGTCTAGCCATTAATGGTAGACGAATTTCAGGACGTTGAATATCGTTTACATTCGCTCTACCAGCCTCACTTTTTGGTCGTGTTAACTCGTCCTGATGCTGTCGTGACGGGAGTGTTTCCAATACTGATTTAAGCGGAATATTAGGCATCGAAAAAAGGCTCTACTGATTAGGATATTTACTCTTGTGGTGCTTTATACTGAGGGTCGTTCGGGTTCATGAAGACTATTTCCATTGTGCCATCCATATCGATATAATCTATTAGCATGCCACTCACCATAGGAGCTGAGGCCGCGTCTACAACAAGCTCTATGCCTTCAGATTGAAATTTTGTATCACCAAACTTTTCACTGCTATCAAAACCCATCTGATAATGAAAAACACCATCTTCTTTTTGCTCGACGGCTATACGCAAAGGTTCGCTTTCGTTTCCTAATTTGGCAAGAGAAATTTTAACCTGAGCTGCTGCTGCTTCTGAAATTGTAAACATTGTTTAAATCCTTAATAATATTTAAAAATAATCTATTTGTTCTGATCACACGTTTTTATAAATGCCACGAAGCGTTGCGCCCAGTGATACCTGCTGGTATCTCGCATATGCGCATAAGAGGCTAATAAATTTTTATACACCCAACCATCTTCATCACCCGTTATGCCTGTACCCCGTAACACCCTAAAAGCAAAGCTGCCTTTTTCTCGTAAGTTATCGAGTGTTGAATAATGAAATTCATGCCCTGCAATGACTAATCCTTCCATTTTATTAGGCCAAATCATATGATCTGTTTCTTCCAATTTCACATAACCTCTACCCTGAGGTTTCTCGTGCATAATGGTATCTGCGGGGATAATACCGACCATTGGCGCGACCTTTCCCTGCCACTGTAAGCTTTCTGATAAATACATCAAGCCTCCACACTCGGCATAGGTTGGAAGTCCTGCTTCGATAGCATCGTGAATGTCTTGGCGCAGACTAACATTAGCAGAGAGCTGCTCCATATGTGTTTCTGGAAATCCTCCGCCAATAAACAAGCCATCTAAACCAACAGGCAAATGAGCATCTGTTATCGTATTAATGTTGACCAGTTCTGCCCCTTGCGCTTCCAATGCCTCTAAGTCATCTTGATAGTAGAAACCAAAAGAGGAGTCTTTACAAATACCTATACGTAACAACTGTTTTTTATTGGATGATGTTGGCGTAACACTATTTATCGTCTTATTTGTACTGACGGACGGAGCGATAGCGGCAATAGATAATATTTTCTCCAGATTGACTTGCTGCTCTACTAATGAGGCGATTTTCATGATCTTTTCATGAGCTAATTCACTTTCATTGATGGGCATTAAACCAAGATGTCGCTCTGTTAGCTCTAAATCAATATGTTTATGTACAGCACCTAACACAGGAATATCGGTATAAGTTTCAACAACTCCACGTAATTTTTTTTCATGACGCGCACCGCCCACCATATTAAAAATCACACCTGCTATATTTATTTCTTTATCAAACTGCTGGTAACCTAACAATAAAGGAGCAACACCTCGCGTCACCCCTCTTGTATCAATCACTAAGACGACGGGCGTTTTTAAGAGCTTGACTACGGCCGCATTACTATCACTTCCATCCACCATAACGCCGTCATACAAGCCTTTATTGCCCTCGATAATTGAAATATCGGCAACTTGAGATTTTTGCTTGAGCTTTGCAATAATGTCATCATCCGACATGGTATTAAAATCGAGGTTATAACATTTTCCTTGACTTGCCTGACCTAGCCACAGGGGGTCGATATAATCAGGACCTTTTTTAAAGGACTGTACGTGTAAACCTGACTTATTCAAGGCGGCACACAAACCAATCGATAAGGTTGTTTTACCCGAGGATTTATGAGCGGCTGAAATATAAATTCTAGACATACTATCTATGAACCATGAGATGGGGGTGTGCCAATAATACCGCATATTCCAAGCACAAAAAAGCCAGCTCTAAAGCTGGCTTT
>CAZQTJ010000178.1:0-4857 GCA_964596035.1 uncultured Cocleimonas sp.
GTGCCTACTAGTGCTTTTAATTCGGTCTCAAATAAACTGCTACGTATAAAACCGTCTTTAGTGCGTGTAATTAACATGCCGTGTTGTATGGGGGCTGTACCAACGGTGATATATAAGCGTCCGTTGGGTTTTAGCATTTCCTCGAAGAGAGGTAAATATTCAGGTACAGAGCCTGTTACAGCGATGACATCGTAGAAGTTTCTGGTGTTTAAGTTGGTTAAAGCATCTATTTTTTCTAAGGTGACATTTGATATGTTTTGAGCACTTAGGCGTTCAGCCGCGTTTGTCAAAAAGTCATCATGTATATCAATGCTATAAACGTCTTTTGCAAGGTTTGCCATGCAGGCTGTGAGGTAGCCACTGCCTGTTCCTATTTCTAGGCAATTATCTTCATTAAGAATAGCTAGTTCTTGCAATATACGCCCTTCAATACGTGGGTGCATCATGCTTTCGCCATGCCCTAAGGGTAGTTGCATATCGCTATACGCCAGTGGTTTTTGATCGTCAGCGACGAAAGCGTCTCGTGGTAAGTCGCTCATTGTTTGAAGCACGGTAGTATCCAAGACCTCACAAGGACGTATTTGTTGTTCGATCATATTGAAACGTGCTTCTTCCAGATTCATGCTTTTCCCCTAGGAGTTTTTAAATAAGGTGTTTAAGATTACGAATTAATCGCTATGAAGGCAAGTATTATGCCGAATTTAGGTAGTAGTGCTTCGCCATTTCTGCATCTTGCAAAATCTGTGTCTTGAGCGCATCAAAGCTTTCAAAGCGTTGTTCTGGGCGTAAGAATTTATCAAGTTGAATGCAAACGTGTTTGCCATAAGCGTCACCATTATAATCAAACACATGCGTTTCTAAACGCACCTCTTTTCCTGAGACCGTTGGACGCGCTCCAAGGTTGGCAACGCCTGTATAAGACTCGGCAGATAAGCCTTGAATACGTACTGCATAAACCCCTCTAGCGGGCGCGATAAAGTCAGGTAAACGTAAATTTAGTGTTGGAAAGCCAATGGTGCGCCCGCGTTTCTCTCCATGACGTACACGACCTGATAATTGATAAGATGAGCCTAGTAGTTGAGTGCTGGATTGTATATCGCCATTCGCTAAATATTTGCGAATGCGTGTGCTGCTCACTCTTTCGCTTTTATGCTCGCAGGTTGGGGTGCTATGTACTTCCATGCCCGCTTCAGCGCCCATTTTTTGCAGCAGTTTGAAATTCCCCATACGTTGTTTACCAAAGCGAAAGTCATCTCCTACCACAAGATATTTTACGTTTAAGCGATCGAGCAGAATTTGTTGTACAAAGTCCTCGGGTGTCATGTTGGATAGTTCTTTATTGAAGCTTAGGCATAAATAATGATCGACACCTAATTGCTTGAGGCGGCGGATTTTATCGCGTAGCGGATAAATTCGTGTCGGAGGTTCGGGCATAAAAAATTCAGCAGGTAAAGGTTCAAAGCTGATGATGGTGCTGGGTAAATTGAGCTGTTGAGATTTTTCAGCGAGATGAGACAGCAGTTTTTGATGCCCTAAATGTAAACCATCAAAATTACCGATGCTGGCAACACAGCCATCGCTAATGATACGTTGATGCTTTAGTCCGCGTGTTAATTTCATCATGCCTTTAACCTAAGCCATTAAAATTTTGTTGCCGAAGTGCTTCATACACCATGATAGCGACAGTATTGGATAAGTTTAAGCTACGGCTATCAGCGAGCATGGGAATGCGTAAACGATGCTTGGTATCGAGCTGGCTCAATACATCGTCAGGTAATCCTCGTGTTTCAGGACCAAATAGTAAAATATCATTAGGCTTAAAATTTACGGTTGTGTGTCCTGTGCTACCTTTGGTGGTTATTGCGAAGATATTATCATTTCCCATGGTGGCAATGAATGCCGAAAAGTCATCATGTTCTTGAATAACCGCCATGTCGCGATAATCCATCCCTGCACGGCGTAGCTTTTTTTCATCAAGATCAAAACCCAAAGGATGGATAAGATGCAAGGTGCAACCTGTATTCGCACAAAGTCGCATGATATTACCCGTATTAGGTGGGATTTCTGGCTCGTATAAAGCGATATGGAACATATAGATGCGGACTCTCAATTCAGATTGTCTGACTATACAGCAGGAGGGCGATCCTAAAAATAAATTATTAGATAATATTGAAGACTAATGCTTGACATCAGTGCCTTAAAAAGATTTAATGCGCAACTCGCTTTATGGCCCGATAGCTCAGTCGGTAGAGCAGAGGATTGAAAATCCTCGTGTCGGTGGTTCGATTCCACCTCGGGCCACCATTTCGCGTATCTAAGGCATCTATCTTTACCTTAAATCTCCCTTCTAAATAAGCATTTCAGTTATACACACTGCTATTAAAAATTAATCTTCACTGCTCTTTTTGGGTTTTTATCAAACTCTGCCAGCGCCAACAATTTTTCTTTTCCAATAGCGATTGAGTTGTGTGATAGAGACTGTTTTTCCTCTACGAGGGGCATGAATAAATTTATTATTCCCTAAATAAATACCAACATGGTTTACACTTACGTGTCTGCGACGCGGGGTATGAAAAAAGATTAGGTCTCCCGACTGAAGTTGAGAGACTGCGATGCGTTTGGTTTTTTTATATTGAGATGCTGCGGTGCGAGGCAGTGAGATATTGGCTTTTTTAAAGGAGTATTGTATTAAGCCACTGCAATCAAACCCTTTTCTAGGCGTAGTGCCTCCCCAACGATAACGAATACGGAGTTGTTTTTTGGCGATAGATACGGCTCGTATTTTCTTTTTATGTTGTTGGTGCTTTTTGGGAGTGTGTTTTTTTGAGTTTCTTTGTGGGTTTAAAACTAATTCTTGATAAGCTCTTTCTAAGAGTGCATTGCTAATTTTTTTCTGGGTGGGGGGCTGTTTTGGTGTTGCAGATAGGGGGTTTGACATGCCTAAAAATAGTACGCAGCAAGTCGTTGTAAATGCCTTGTTTACAATATTCATAGTGTTTCCTTTGCGGGGTTTGTAGACTCAGTAAAAAAATGTAGGGGTGAGTCAGGGGTAATCTTTTTGGATTACTTATAATTATTTTTTATAACAGTAAATTAATTACAGGGGCTTATCAACTTATATTAGATTAGAGGATCTCTACTTAAGTCTGATTTTGATGGAAAATGGCGTTGATTTTAACTTAAGGAAAATGATTGAGGCGTGATCAGAGATTCCGTTGGGGGGGGGCGAAAGTAATAAAGCCCGTTATTGTAGATACTCTAAGGTGTCGTTATGTCGATGATGACATAGTCATGTGTAACAGATGCTGTTTTGCCTAGCATAATGGAGGCAGAGCAGTACTTTTCTGCGGATAGTTCAATGGCTTTTGAAACTTTAATTTCAGATATGTTTTTGCCTTCGATAATAAAATGAAGGTGAATTTCTGTGAATACTTTTGGTTCACTATCTGCTCGCTTGGCACTAATTTCAACTTCGCAGTTGCTAATATCTTGTCGTCCTTTTTTTAGCATGGATACCACGTCAAAAGAGGAGCAACCGCCTAAGCCAAGTAGTAGCATTTCCATAGGGCGTATGCCGAGATTGCGTCCGCCTGCTTCGGGAGGACCGTCCATAACAACAGAATGTCCACTGGCGGACTCTCCCACAAAACTCATATTGTCGAGCCATTTTACGCGTGATTTCATATTTCACCTTTGCTATCAATTTTACTTTCAATCGAATCCATTAATAAACCTGCGATATTGGCTGAATATAGGGTGTCAAGCTCACGAATGCAGGTAGGGCTAGTGACGTTGATTTCGGTTAAATAGTCGCCTATCACATCTAAACCGACAAACATTAAGCCCATTTCTTTTAAGGTAGGGGCGACTTTGGCGCATATTTCTAAGTCTCGTTCACTTAGCTTTACTCCTTTGTATGTGCCGCCAGCAGCAAGATTTGCTCGACCTTCTCCTTTGGCAGGTAAGCGTGCTAAAGCATAGGGGAACGGTTCGCCATCAATAAGTAAAATACGTTTATCACCCTCGACGTATTCGGGTAAAAAGCGTTGCGCCATAATGGTTTGCTGACCATTATTAGTAATGGCTTCTAAGATAACATTGCGATTGCTGTCACCTTCTCGTATTTGAAAAATCATTGAGCCACCCATGCCATCGAGAGGCTTTACAACAATGTTTTGGTGTTTTTTATGGAATTGCTTAATACGCTCCATGTCACGACTAACCAGTGTTTCTGGTGAGCAGTCGGGAAAGAGGGCGGTGAAAAGTTTTTCATTGGCTGAGCGAATACTAGCAGGTCGATTGACAATGAGCGTATCTTGTTTCTCGGCTAACTCTAATAGATAGGTGCTGTAAATATACTCCATATCAAAGGGAGGATCTTTGCGCATTAAAGAGCAGTCAAGATGGTGCAGTGCTTGTGTTGTCTCTTTGATAACTTCAAACCAGTCTTGCGGGTCGTCTTTGATTGTTATTTGTTTCATTTGCGCAGAAACGATGCCGTCTTCCACAAATAGGTCATGTTGTTGCATATAAAACAACTGCCAGCCTCTACTTTGTGCTTCAAGCATCATGGCAAAGGTGCTGTCTTTTTTGGTGTTAATGGATTCGATGGGGTCCATGATAATCCCAAGTTGGAGGTTTTTTTTCATTATTGTATTCGCATGAAGAAAATATATAGAGGGATTGAGTATAAGTAGGTGGATATAATAAATCTAACAAAATTTTCGATGAGTGTTTTTCGATCTTCAAGGCGTAAAATATTAGGTTTATTGCGTAATCTAACAACATCGGGAGATAAGGCGAAGCTAAGGAACGAGCATGAAATAACTTCCCGATTCTAACTTGCTTTTTTATCCC
>CAZQTJ010000179.1:0-4854 GCA_964596035.1 uncultured Cocleimonas sp.
CTCTAACAAACAATGGCGTTATTCTATCTTGTGATGTGCTTGCGGTAAACTATCACTGCAAAAAAATAGCAATTCTTAACCTGAATCTGCATTGACCTCACGGATTCAGGTTTTAGCTTTTTAACACCAACCAGAAAACAATCGCTAACACGGCAAAAACAATCAGCACGACTAATGTATGGTTTTGCTCGGCTTCTTTTTTATCGGCTATTTTTTGTTTTTGTTGCTTGCGGTCATTCTTATAGTTTGCAACGGCTTCTGCTTTAAGTTCAACTAATTTAGGTTTAAATTCAGTGCATTGTTCACTGTAATCACAGTGATTGCAATGCGCTTTGTTCTCTTTGTCGATGGTTCCAAAACACTCAGCATCAAATTCAATTTTCTGTTTTGTCATAAATAGTTCACTGTAATCGTATATAATCCATTTTTTCTGCTTTTATAGAATAGATTATATATGTTGAGTTTCCTAGAAAAGACCTCTCTTTGGGCCCCCATTAAAAAATTATTTATTATTTATTTGGGCTTGGTGTCGATCTTTTTTTTGGGGCGATTAGGTTTATTTGCGGTATATTTCGAGCGTATTAGCCAAAGCGATACTGAATATTGGTGGAGCTTTTTATACGGGCTGCGTATGGATACCATTGTCGCCTCTTTATTTTTGCTGATTCCTGCGATGATTTTACTCTTATTGCCATCGGCACTGAGGGCGCTGGGTAATTTTAGCTTACGGTTTTATTTTTTATTGATTTTTTTAATCGTTATTTATATCGAAAATGCTACTTTTCCTTTTTTTGCAGAGTTTGATGTTCGACCGAATGCGCTGTTTATCAATTATATTGACTATCCCAAAGAGGTTTTAGGCAATATCTGGGCGAGTTATAAGCTTGAGTTATTTATTAGTAGCGTCATGTTAATCGTCTTTGGTTTTTGGTTCTGGAAAAAGTCTAAGGACTTCTTTCTTGAGGTTTATAATATTCATTATGGCAAACGCATTTTGCTATTTATTCCTGTTTTTATTGTTTTATTTATTGGTATGCGCTCTTCTTTTCAGCATCGTCCTGCCAATATCTCCGATGCGACATACACCAAAAGCCATCTCGTTAATGAGGTGACAAAAAACTCCTTATATGCCATTGGCTATGCCTATTACGCGCAGAAAACCATGGGCGCGAATATGAAGCGCTATGGAAAAATGCCTGTTGAGGAAGCCTATCAGCGCATGGGTAAACGCTTAGATATTGATCCTAAAGCCTGTAAAACACCCTTTGCACGCATTGTTCCTAGTGCTTTTAAATCCGACAAACCTAAAAATCTGGTGATCTTCGTTCAAGAAAGCCTTGGCGCACAGTTTGTCGGTGCATTAGGTGATGACAGAGGTTTAACGCCGAATTTAGATCGTTTTTCTCAACAGGGGCTATGGTTTAAATCACTTTACTCTAATGGTACGCGCAGTGTGCGTGGTTTAGCAGGCTTGAGCGCTGGATTTCTTCCTACACCAGGCAAAGGTGTGTTGAAGCGGAATAAATCACAAAAAGACTTTTTTAATGTGGCGCAATTATTAAAACCTTATGGTTATCACAGTGTGTTTGTTTATGGCGGTGAAAAGCGTTTTGATAATATGGCATCATGGTTCTATGGCAATGGTTTTGACGATATTATTGATGAAAAGAAGTTTGATAATCCCGTCTTTCACGGTATCTGGGGAGTGAGTGATGAAGACTTGGTAACGCGTGCGAATCAAGAATTCCAAGGCTTTTACGAGAAAAAACAGCCCTTTGTTTCTGTGATGTTTTCTACCTCTAACCATACACCTTTTGAGTTTCCTGACGGACGTATTAAGTTGGTCGAAGGGGTAAAAAAGCACAGCGTAGAAAATGCGATTAAATATGCCGATTATTCGATTGGGTTATTTATCGATGAGGCACGTAAACAGGATTATTATAAAGATACCATCTTTGTGATTGCCTCAGATCATAATGTGCGCGTCTATGGTGATGATTTATTACCCTACAATATGTTTCGCATCATGGGACTTATTTTAGGCGAGGGTGTAGAAAGCAAGCAGGTTAATCGCCTTACCATGCAACCCGACCTACTGGCGACCGCATTAGATTTAATCGGCATTGATAATCTAGCATACCCTATTTTAGGTCATAGCATTTATGAGGATCACAAAAAAGATATGTCTCTCATGAAATTCCATCAGATGTATGGTTTACGCGTCGCGGATGAAATAGCCATTATTCAGCCAGAAGAAAAGGCGGTTACTATGAAAATAGAAAAGGGACATTTAGTTGAAGCACCGCATAACGAGGAGCTTGAGAAAGATGCACTGGCATTTATTATCGGCGTGAATGCCCTGTATCAAGAGAAGCTTTATCGACCTGTTGTGGCAGGTGATTGTCAGTAAAAACGTGCAAAATATTAGCTTAACTATTGCAAGTGGGTTAAACCTGTTGTTTTACACGATTAAATTGTAGGTTGGTGCTGAGGTACGAAGCCCAACATGACGACGCTTGTTAGGCTTCGTACCTCCGCACTAACCGACAGAACTTTTAAGCAAAACCACCTTCGCCTCATCTTCCGATGTCGTTAGACGAGGCGAGTATGAAGCTCGACAGATATGAAAAAAATTCTTTTTATTGCAACGCTACTCAATATTAGTGCCTGCTCTACAAACGCACCTATTGCCAAGTTATCATCTGATAGCTTAAAAAAGACTAGCAGTGAAGCACCGCGCAATATTCGTGCTATTGAACTAAAGGATACGTCTTCTCTACAGGCTATTATTCCCGCATTAGCTAAACATAAAGCAGTGCTTGTGGGAGAGAGCCATACCTCTTATGGCGATCATTTAAACCAGTTGGCTATTATCAAAAACCTACGCCCTCACTGGAAAAATATGGCGATTGGCTTGGAGTTTGTGCAACAGCCTTATCAACAAGCGTTGGATGATTATATCGCGGGGAATATTTCGGAAGCGCAGATGCTACGCAAGACGCAGTGGTATGAGCGCTGGGGTTATGATTTTCGTTTGTATCGCCCTATTTTTACTTATGCGAAACAAGAAAAAATACCGTTGATTGCGTTAAATACGCCCAGAGAAATTACCAAGCGTATTACTAAGGTGGGCATAAAAGGGCTGAATAAAATCGAGCGAGCGCAACTGCCGACAACACTTGATCTATCAAATATTGCCTATAGAAAACGCTTAGAGAAGGTGTATAGCCACCATGCTAAAACCAGCAGTAAGAAGTTTGATCGTTTTTTAGAGGCACAAATCGCATGGGATGAGAGTATGGCGAGCCAAACCGCTAAGTTTATGCAGTTGCATCCAAATTATCATGTGGTCGTATTAGCGGGAGGCGGGCATTTGATGAATCGTCACGGTATTCCTTCACGATTAGAGCGCCGTATTCAGCATAAAACGGCGGTTGTTCTTAATAGTGCCGATGATTCTCCGAGCGCATCACAAGGTGATTACTTGCTTTTTTCACCTGAGGAAAGCTTAGCTAAAGCAGGAAAAATGGGCATTTTTATGCAGGATAGTCGTAACGGTGTGGTGGTGAGTAAAATCAGTAAAAATAGTGCCAGTGATAAAGCGGGTTTAAAAATATCTGATATTATTAAGGCGATTGATGCAACGCCCACTCAAACTATCCAAGATATAAAAATATTAATGATGGATAAAAAACCGCAAGAAAAGGTAACACTGCACATTCTGCGATCAGGAAAACAGAAGCGATTAAAAACACTGACGCTTCAATAAGTAGATGGACACAATAAGCACCTTTCAAAATAACTGAAAATAAACGAGAAAAAATGATGGATATGAAAAAACTATTTGATCAAGAACCAAAGTCACCGCTGTATATCGCGGTTAATCGCGTGTTAGTTAAAAATGATCCTAACCTGCTGAGTATGATGAAGCAGGCTAGTTCTAAAATGTGTTTAGCGACCTCTTTAACCCCTGGCTTTCGGGGCTTTGATTTAATGAAACAACTCGGCGCGTGTCCTATGGGAATGCGTTGGGATGCATCTACCGATATGGGCGATCGTTTGTCACATATCTGGATTGATCAAATTACCTATTGGGATTCTTGGGAAGCGCATGAGAACTTCCACGAAACTTTTGAAGATGTGGTTGTCGATACCTGCGCTCGTTGTGGCGATGTATTGCTCGAAGGTCCAGAAGAGCCTATTTTTCGCGTGGTTGCGAGTAATTTACCGACTTTAGTTTCGCTAAACCAATGGATGCAAAAACAAGCCGCAGGAGAATCGGCGAACTATTTTATCGACTCTGGCAAAACCGTTACCGTTATGGCAACGCATAAAGTACGCCCAGGTAAAGAAGCAGAATTTGAAGAAAGCGAAATCAAAACAATGGAAATGCTGAAAGCCACTAACGGCATGGTCGGCTATCAAATTCTCAAACGTATTGGGCTTTCTACTTTAGGGAGTGGGCACGCCACCGTTGAGTCGATGATGGAAGACATGAAAGATAGCTCTGGCAGTAAACTAAAACGTACTGCGGAAGTATGGGAAGGCTACACGATTCCCGCAGAATATTTGGTCATGGTCGAGTGGGAAAGCATGTGTGCGGCGCAAGGTGGAATGCCTCATGTTAATGTTAAACCTGAGATACTCTTTACCCATGGGCCTGGTGTATTGGATAACTGTTTGCATATGCCGACCGTTAAAATTTCAGACTCAATGTTCCGTGAACAGACTTATCGTGATGTGCTGAATGGCAACCGAACATAAAAGCTTTTATTAATTCAGAAGGCATCCTTCATATGTCGCTTTACACTTTATTGGCTATTTTCGTAGCCCGTATGTAGCCTAAGCGGAATA
>CAZQTJ010000180.1:0-4840 GCA_964596035.1 uncultured Cocleimonas sp.
AGGCGTTAGCTTCTATGTGTTTCGTTATCACCTAAAATAGCAAAAGGAACGGTACGTGTTGTTTTAAACTGGGGGAAAAATCCTGATGATTTAGATTCTCACTTGAATACACCTGCTATAAATGGACGAAAATATCATATTTACTATCGCAGAAAGAATGGCGGTTCTGTTAAATCAGGCGCTAAACTTGATGTGGATCGTACAGGAGGAAGAATAAAGTGGGGACCAGAGACAATCACCCTTTCACAAGCCCATCCTGGGGAATATAAATATTCTGTAATAAACTATACAGAAAAGTATCGAAGCAAGAGTACCCGAGCAAAAAAAAGGAAAATTCCCTGTATCACGCGCTAAGGTTGAGGTTTATACCAACAGAGGGTTAACTAGGACTTTTTATGTTCCTAATGCTGGGGTAGGCAACACTTGGAATGTATTTCGCTACAATGGTTCTACGGGAGCAATAACCCCTATTAACACCATTAGCAAATAAGTTACCTCGATAGGAGCTTGTCCGACAATAGAGAGCCTGCTACAAAAATTAGCCTCGTCAGAAGAAAATAGTTTTTGCCTGAGCAGTTATTTTTTTGTCTTATTATATAGAGGCTCTATTGTTTCAATTAATCATAAATCCCATGCTCACGCGTTGATAAAAATGCTATATCAGGCCATCGTTCAACGGCCATTTGTAGGTTGACTCGTGTGGGGGCAATATAAACTAATTCTCCTGCATGATCGTAAGAAAGGTTTGCCGCCGCTTTTGTTTTAAATTGCTCTAGCATTTTCTCGTCATCACAAGCAATCCAGCGTGCGGTTTGTACATTGACGTGTTCAAATTGACAGTCAACGTTGTACTCATCTTTAAGGCGCTGTGCAACCACATCAAACTGAAGAATACCGACTGCGCCGAGTATGAGGTCATTGCTAGTAATGGGGCGAAAGAGCTGGGTAGCGCCTTCTTCACAGAGTTGATCTAAACCTTTTTGAAGCTGCTTCATTTTAAGCGGATCTTTTAACTGTGCGCGACGAAATAGCTCGGGTGCAAAGTTGGGAATGCCTGTGAAATACAGTTCTTCGCCTTGTGTAAAGGTGTCACCAATACGGATAGTGCCATGATTATGGATGCCGATAATATCGCCCGCATAGGCTTTGTCAATATGACCACGATCTGCCGCTAAAAAGGTTAATGCGTCAGGAATTTTGACCATTTTTTTAGTACGAACTTGGTGTAATTTCATCCCCTTGCTAAAACTACCCGAGCAAATACGCATAAAGGCAATGCGGTCACGATGCTGAGGGTCCATATTGGCTTGAATTTTGAAGATAAAGCCTGTGAATTTCTCTTCTTCGGCTGACACATCGCGGGTCGTTGTAGGGCGTGGCAGTGGCGCAGGAGAGTATTCAACAAAGTCTGCTAGTAGCTCGGCAATACCAAAGTTATTAACGGCTGATCCAAAAAACACGGGCGTTAATTCACCACGTAAATAAGCAGGCACATCAAAGGCATGGCTTGCGCCTTGTACTAACTCAATTTCTTCGCGCAACTCTTCTGCTTGTGCGCCGAGCACTTCATCAAGACGTGGATTATCTAGTCCCTCAATGGTTTCACCTTCAAGGATTTTACCATCATGATTAGGGTTATAGAGGTGAACTTTGTCTTTGTAGATGTGATAAACGCCTTTTAAACCTTTGCCCATACCGATAGGCCATGTGACAGGCGCGCACTTTATTTTAAGTACATCTTCAACTTCATCAAGCAGGTCAATGGGGTCGCGCCCTTCGCGGTCAAGCTTATTGATAAAGGTCATAATAGGGGTGTCACGCAGACGACAGACTTCCATTAATTTAATGGTTCTATCCTCTACGCCTTTGGCAACATCAATAATCATTAAAGCAGAATCAACGGCTGTTAGCGTTCGGTAAGTATCTTCTGAGAAGTCTTCATGACCAGGAGTATCAAGTAGATTGACGACCTTATCGCCATAAGGGAACTGCATGACCGATGAGGTGACCGAAATACCACGATCTTTTTCCATTGCCATCCAGTCAGATGTCGCATGGCGAGCCGCTTTGCGTCCTTTAACCGAACCTGCTAACTGAATAGCACCACCAAATAACAGCAGTTTTTCTGTGATGGTAGTCTTACCTGCATCGGGATGCGAAATAATCGCAAATGTCCGACGCAGTGAGGTTTCTTCGCTATGTGTTGCCATGTTTTTTGATCCTTAGGGATGACGCAATAAATAACCCATCAATATTACGTCGAATTTTTGCTTCTGGTCAACCGATATCAAGAGGCGCATCGTTATTCTACGCAACGAGTTGATAGCGTTTGAGCAGGAGTAAAAAGGTAAGTAAGATTGGTGGGTTATTTGTTGCGCCGTCCCTCATGATGCAAATCCAACAGTCAATGCTTCAAGTAATGCTTTTTGTGCGTGTAAACGATTTTCTGCTTCATCCCAAACGACGCTTTGCGCGCCTTCTAACACCTCAGCGGTGACTTCTTCTTCGCGATGCGCAGGTAAGCAGTGCATAAAGACCGCATCATCATTGGCGAGTGACATAATTTCTGCATTGACTTGGAAGGGAGCAAAGGCTTTTTCACGGATTTTTTGTTCTTCTTCCTGCCCCATGCTTGCCCAAACGTCGGTGGTTATTAAGGAAGAGCCATCGACAGCGGCTTTTAAATCTTGGAATATTGTAATTTGATCGCTTAGCTCTTCGCTTAATTCCGCATCGGGCGTGTAGTTTGCAGGACAGGCGATATTCAAATGAAAGTCAAACTGACGTGCTGCATTCATCCATGAGTGACACATATTATTGCCATCGCCCACATAGGTAACAGTTTTTCCTTTGATATCACCGCAATGCTCTTGATAGGTCATCATGTCGGCCAATAATTGACAGGGATGATAGCCATCCGTCAGGGCATTAATAATGGGGACGCTAGAATATTCGGCGAAAGTCTCTACAATTTCATGAGCAAAGGTACGGATCATAATAATATCCGTCATGCTAGAGATAACGCGCGCGCTATCTTGAATCGGCTCACCGCGACCTAACTGTGTGTCTGCGGAAGATAAAAACATCGCATGACCACCAAGTTGTGTCATGCCTGTTTCAAATGATACGCGAGTTCGTGTGGATGATTTTTCAAAAATCATCGCTAATGTTTGATTCTTTAATGGCTGATAATCACGGTCGCCACTTTTCCAAGCAGTTTTCATCGCAATCGCACGTTGAATCAAAGTTTTTAGTTCGTCAGAACTGAAATCACGTAGGGTCAGAAAATGTCTAGTTTCTGCCATGGGAATATATCCTAAATAAATGTCGGTAGGTGGTGTGTTTTTATTTGAAGCTGAATCTGTGAGGCTAATTTTGTGAGTGCGAGCTAATTAAGGCAGTGACAATTTTAATCACTTCATCAGCCTGTTCTTTATTGATAACTAAGGGAGGCAATAAGCGCACGGTGTTATCAGCCGTTACGTTAATTAATAGACCTTGTTCACATGCGGCGCTAACAAGATCAGCACAACGGTGGGTTAGCTCAATGCCAATCATCAAACCAAGACCACGCACTTCTTTTACATGCTCAACAGAAGATAATTGTTGGGTAAACTCAGTCATAAAGTAGTCTCCCATCGCCTTTGCATTCGCAATGATATTGTCCTTTTGGATAATATCTAACACCGTCAGCGCCGCGCGGGTAGCGAGTGGGTTGCCACCAAAGGTAGAGCCATGCGTGCCAGGAGTGAAAATACTCGCGGCTTTGCCACCTGCTAAACAGGCACCAATCGGCACGCCATTTCCCAGTGCTTTTGCTAATGTCATTACGTCAGGCTTAATGTCGCTATGTTGGAATGCAAACCACTCGCCTGTTCTACCGACACCTGTTTGGATTTCATCCAGCATGAGCAACCAGTTATTGGCATCACAAATATCACGCAGTTGTTTTAAGTAATTAGCATCAGGAACAATCACGCCACCTTCGCCCTGAATCGGCTCTACTAATATTGCGACGACATCAGGGTTACTTGTTGCAACACTCTTAACTGCTTCAACATCGTTGTAATTAACGCGTACAAAACCGTCAACCAACGGAGAAAATCCAGCCTGCACTTTACGGTTGCCTGTGGCGGACAATGTTGCCAAGGTGCGACCATGAAAACTACCGCAAGCCACGATAATATTAGGGCGTTCAATACCTTGTTGCTTGCCATAAAGACGCGCTAACTTAATAGCCGCTTCGTTAGCTTCAGCGCCTGAGTTGCTGAAAAAGACCTTATCTAAACCAGATAATTCAGACAGTGTGTTGCTTAACGCTATCTGATGTTCAATTTGGTAAAGGTTAGAGGTGTGTACTAGAGTGCGCGCTTGTTCTGCAATCGCATCTGCAACGACAGGGTGAGCATGTCCAAGACTGCATACCGCAATGCCAGCCAGCGCATCGATGTATTTTTTACCTGTATTGTCCCAAAGATATACTCCCTTGCCTTTAGTAAAGGTAATCGGCAGTGGGGCATAGGTTGTCATTAATGAATTGGGCATGGTCTTCTCCGCAGGGCTAATGCATGAAGAGATTAAAGAGTAATCAGTTCATAGATCAATAAAAAAAGGGTAGCCATTTAAGCTACCCTTTTTTTTGAAAACCGCGAATTATGCCGATTCTTATTCTATTTGTCAATACAAGGGCTGAGATATAAAGTCAAGCGATGAATGTATTGAGATTGCAAGAAATAAGAACAAAATAACATCTTAAGCTATGTAGCGCTTTTTAGCGCGGTAGCGTAGATAAGGAACGAGCATGAAATAACTTCCCGATTCTAACTTGCTTTTTTATCCC
>CAZQTJ010000181.1:0-4805 GCA_964596035.1 uncultured Cocleimonas sp.
GGCTTTGCTTAGAAGATATTTATGAAGATGTTCGCTGGTAATCGCTAACACCCACTCCCTTTAAACCCTCTTAAAAAAGGCGGTATGATAAATTTCATACTGCCTTTTTTTATGTATATTCTCCTTAAAAAGATGGTCAAATATTAACCACGTATTAAGCCTGTTTAGGGTATGTTCATCAATAAGATGGGCATGGGGAAAAGTTACATGACATAAACGTATCGCAATGATACAAAAATGTAGCCATAACTTTACAAAAAGACGACAAAAGACGACAAAAGACGAGAATAATAATGGGCTTATTATTAGATACAAGTAAACATCAATACAGTTGGATAATTAAACTGGTTATTTTATTTTTGTTGTTATTTTTTTCCACAACAAGCATTCATGCCGAAGGGACTAAAACTTGGCAACCCGACCCCGCCTCAAGATCAGATTTATATATTACTCAACCCACTAGTACCGCTGCGGGTCAACGTTCTTTTGCAGGTTATCAATCCGCACCTAATATGAAAATGTATGTGCATATTGAAGACCCTGATAATGAAATGGTGTATTTAGGCTTGGCAAACAGTGGCTACAGTTTTCGCATTGTATCGCCAACAGGTGCGGTGGTTCATGGACCATTTACCGTGAATACGCCTAATCTTAGCTCTCATACACTCGCTATCGCAGGCCCTGATGTGTTATCTGCGACAGGTTATTCCACCACAAATGCAATGTTTAAGTTTGATCCTCAAGGGCTACCTTCAGGTGATTACTCGATTGAATTTGCATCCAATATTTCGATGACATGGTTTGATGTAACCGTCACTAGCAAAGGTGCAACGCCTCAAGAAATCACAGGCCGCCTTTGGTCGCAAGCATGGCAGGTTAATTGTGGTAGCTTTAGCTCGGCATTAAAAGCCAAGCTTTATGCCAGAGATGAAAAAGGCTATGTTACTCAGGTGAATTTTGCTGAAGCTGGCATTAAACCCTATGTGGGTCAGTTCTCTTTTAATGATACAGGAACAGGTAACTCAGGAAATGTAGCAACAGATCGTAAATCCGTTCCTAACAAGCAATCTGGCAACCCTGTGCAGAAAGTATTTTTAAATCAGCCCGACCCGAATGTCTACCCTTTGGGGATTGATGGTGAGGTGAAAAATTTACCCTTGAAAGTAGATGATCCTGCCAATCCGAATATTACCATTGATGTTACTCAATCTGGACGTGTCGAAGTTGTTTTAGACTTTGGGACAATTGGTGACTATTCCGAAGCGGTTGATAGACGTTTATTTATGAACGTACAGGCAGGTAAAAACACCATTACATGGGATGGTTTACGTGGCGATGGTCAAAAAGTCCAACCTCGTGACTATCCCTTCCCCGTCACCATCTCTTATACGCAGGGTGAAACCCACTTCACCGCGTATGATGTCGAATATTTAGATGAAAGCTTTGTCGTAAGAACACAAACTACCGCAGGTTTAACAGGGCCAAACGTCTTATTTTGGGATGATAGTCTTATTAGTCAAGCCCCAGGTCTAGCACCTAATCAAAAAGTGAATACTGATGTTGGCTCCGTTGCCCGTCAACCGTGGAGTAATTTTAACTACGGTAATGTTAATACGATTAACACATGGTGGTTTTCTTATCGAGACTATATTACCTCAACCATTTTAGTGCCTGGTGATTATGGTGATGCACCTAATAGCTATGGTGGTGCGGTGCATAAAATACCCACTAACCCTAGCGTGTATCTTGGGTCAATCGCACCAGACGAAGAAAATCAGGTGACAACAACTCTTGATGGTACTGGCGATGATGCTGATGGGATCGATGACGAAGATGCCTTTACGACACTCAACAATATTTTCACCACAGACACTAGCTATGATCTGAATGTTCCTTGTGTCGGTACAGCAAAGGTTGCTGGATGGATTGATTTTGATCACAGTGGCGTATTCGATGCGAGCGAAAGAGCGGAAGCGGACTGTACAACAGGACATGCTGCACTTGCTTGGGCAAACCTCAGTAATTTAACACCAGGCGCTATTTATGCGCGTTTACGAATCGCTTCAAATGTAGCCGATATTGCCAATCCAACAGGTGGAGCAAGCGATGGCGAAGTAGAAGACTATCCTTTAAGCATTCGTGAAAATTCAGTATCTGGAAAGGTAACAGATATCACTGGCTCGGCAATGGAAAATGTTACTTTAACCATTCAAGACACCACAGGAAATGCAGTCAATGGCACCGATGGCTCACCATTAAGCGCAACCACCGATGCCACAGGAAACTACACCTTTACAGGAATTCCTGAGGGTGATTATCAAATTGTGCTAACGCCTCCAAACCAGTACGCAGGACAAAATGATGGTGACAGCAGTGCAGACGGAGATGTCAATGCCAATATCAGCCCGATTGATTTGATCATTCCATTTAGTATCACCAAAACTAAAGATGACGTGGATAATGACTTTGTGTTAGTTAGCATAAGTAATCATGCCATTACACAATGTTCGGCGGGGAGTGTTCCTAATTATTTAATCGAATATCATTTAGGTGAGCCTGATGAAGGTTTTGGCTTTGTCAACGAAGGTGATGTACGTCATTTTACCGACGTCGCTAAAATTAATGGTCGCCAGATTAATGCCATTCTCACCATTGATAAAATCAATAGCACGGCTACGCTTGGTGAGCAGGTTGAATTAAGCCATCAAAATACAACCAATAACTCTCTTGCTATTACGGTTATGCAAGGCGCATTGCATTCATTGGACAATAACGTCAAATTTCATATTGACTTCATACATGATGATGATGGTTCTCCCGCTCTTTATTCATTCGCATATTATGGTGCTGACCTTGATAACGCGACCAACCTTGGCAAAGACTATCTGCGCTTTTATCATCCTGAATTTGCCGAAACGCTAGTAAACAACCCGACTCACTTAGTGGAGGTATCTGCCAATGATTATCGAGAATATCGTGGCACAGCCGATCAAAATGGCGAGGCAGAAGCCGCTGTTTCCGCTTTTTTTAATCAAAAATCAAGCATCAATATACTGCTAGGACAACGTAATACCGAAGGAAATGCGGACTTCTCTATCGACTTTGAACGCTCTAAATTTAAACTGCCTTTCTGTCATGGCTATGATTTTGGAGATGCTAAAGGCTACAACACCACTGGCATAAACGCTGCTCGACATTTAGTGACTGATGGGCTTTATGTCGGCTCTCATGTTGACATCGACAATGGCGCACAAGAAGATGTAAGTGCCAGCAAAGATGATAATAACGGCATTATCAATAGCACTACTAAAGACGATGAGAATGGCATAAAAGACTTCCCTGAGCTCAATGATTTAGATACTACCTATAGCCTTAAAGTTAATGTAACTAATACGACAGGTCGTAGCGCCAAACTGCTGGCTTGGATTGATGTGGATGATAACGGCGTTTTTGATGCTGACGAAGCCTCTGTCGTTACACTTGTCCCCACAAACACAAATGCTAGTAATGTACAATTAAACTGGAATAGCATTCCGAGTGATATTGTAGCGCATGATAGTTATTTACGGCTACGTTTTACGACCGATACTCTGTCAGTCAACGATACCAGTGGTACAAAATCTGACGGTGAAATTGAAGATTACTCCTTAACGATTAAAGTCGGTGGCTTTCCCGTTAAAGGACGAGTCTATAACGACAGCAATCTGAACGGTACGAATGACCCTTCTGAAAAAGGAGTGAGCGGTTTACCTGTGGTGTTATTAGACCTTGCTAATCATACCTGCGTTAGCACTAAAACAGATGGCTCTGGTCACTATTATTTCTTTCCTGTTATTCCTGGTAACTATCAGTTATACGAGGCATCCAGAGAAAAAACACCTAGCCCTAATCACTGTGATATAACAAAAACGAAAGATCCCGCAGGGTATCGCTCAAGCACGAATAATGTATTAGCCCAATTTAGCGTCATTGATGCAGAAGTAAATGGAAAGGACTTTGGTGATGTGCAAGCCCCTCTTTTTAGTCCTAATCACAGTGGCACGGTGTTAGCGGGAAATGTAGTGTTTTATCGTCATAAATTCATGCCTCCCAGCACAGGAAGCGTCAAATTTAGCGCAACAAATACAGCACCTAAAACCACTGGTTGGTCGAATATTATCTATCAAGACACAGATTGTAATGGCAAATTAGAGGGAGCAGAAGCAAAGACAGCTATTGCGGCTAATTTAACAACAACGGCGAATACAGCTATTTGTTTAATCAACAAAGTCTCCTCTCCCAGCGCAGCTTTAAATGGTGAAGCCTATATAAATACCATCACTGCATTATTTGACTTTAATGGCAATGCTCTCGCAGGCAATACCACGCTTAAAGTGACCGATATAACAAAGGCAACGGCGAATACACCTGTTACACCAACCAACCCAACAGGTGGCAATGCAAAATTAATACTCCGCAAAACCGTACAAAATATAACGCAAAATGGCAGTGAGACCGAGACACAAAACCAAGCAAAACCAAATGATGTTTTAAAGTACCGTATTTATTACAGCAATGTAGGTAATGCACCCCTCACCGATTTAATCATCAACGATAGCGTGCCTGATTTCACCACTATCGTAGGTTCACCTGTTTGTGAAACACCGCTACCAAGTAGCCTCACAAACTGTACTGGATCAGTCAATGCAGAAGAGCTTGTATGGACATTCCCCGCGAGTGATAAACTAAAAGCAGGAGCCAAAGGTGTTGTTAGTTATGAGGTAAAAATTGATTAGGGAGAGAAAAGAAAAAAGCGCGGTAGGTTG
>CAZQTJ010000182.1:0-4804 GCA_964596035.1 uncultured Cocleimonas sp.
AAACGAGAAAAATATTAGATTTATTGTGCCTACCTACTCATGGCACGTTACAAACAACAACCGCTCGCAGTGGTGCAGGATAACCTTCGATCGTTTTATTTTTATCATTAGGATCAAGGAAATCAGCTAAGGACTCATAAGTCATCCAATCTGTACTGCGCTGTTCATTGGTACTGGTTTGATTAAGGTCAACCACACGAATATTGATAAAACCCGCGCGTTGTAACATGCGTATTAATAAGTCCGTGGTTGGAATAAACCAAACATTTCGCATTTTGGCATAACGATCTTCAGGAATAAGTACCGATTGATCGTCACCCTCAATCACTAATGTTTCTAAAATTAACTCCCCCCCTGGGCGCAAAAAATAACGTAGCTCTTGAAGATGGGTAATGGGCGATTGGCGATGATACAAAACACCCATTGAGAAGACGCTATCAAAACCTTTGCCTCGATAATCACGAGTGAAAGCAGGAAGCTCCTCGCCTTTTAAGGGTAATAAATGGATCGCTAAGTCTGCTCCTGCATAATGCTTCATCAAATGAAATTGAGCCAAAAAGAACTGACTTGGATCAACGCCTACAACAAGCTGTGCGCCCTCTCCCAGCATTCGCCACATATGATAGCCATTGCCACAACCGACATCTAATACCAGACGATTTTTTAAAGGTGCTATATGATCTTTAACGCGTTGCCACTTCCAATCTGAGTGCCATTCGGTATCAATGTGCAATCCAAATAGTTCATAAGGTCCTTTACGCCAAGGATGAAATTGCTGCAATATTTTTTTAAGTTGAGCTTGAGTATCTTCATCACAATCATCGCTGATTCCTAAGCGCACTCTGTCTGCATTAATATCAATATCTGAAGCTTTAATCTCAGGCAGTGCTTCCAGTAAGCTGTTCCACTCATCTCGTTTACCATGAAAACGTTGCTCAAGAACAGTTTCAATTTGATCAGGCAAAACATCCAGCCAATCAACAAGGTCAGTCTGCGCTAAGTGCTGATATAAAGTTTTAAATTCGATCATAGTTTAACGACTAGGTTTTTAAGGCAATGAGAGAAGAAAAATTTAAGGCTTGAAACCATTGGTGAGTTTGAGAAAAGCCTGCATCTGACAACCGTTTTTTATGGGTGTTTAAGGTATCAGGGATTAATACATTTTCAATCGCTGCACGTTTTTGACTGATTTCCAAGTCACTATAGCCATTTGCGCGTTTAAATTCGTGATGCCAGTCAATAAATAATTGATTCACCTTATCATCATCACACATTAATTTTTCCGATAAGATCAATACACCACCAGAACGCAATCCCTTATAGATATTTTTTAATAGTGCTAAACGCGTGGTTTGAGGCAAAAATTGCAGGGTAAAGTTCAGCAGAACAACCGATGCATTTTCGATTTGAATATTTTGAATATCGCCACAGATTAGCTCAATAGACGCAGCAGGCATATGACGTTTTAATTTAGATTCACACCGTCGAATCATCGCAGAAGAGTTATCCACACAAATATGTTGCAATGATAGCTCTCTGGTTTGACGATGTACCGAGAGCGTTGCCGCACCAAGCGAACAGCCCAAGTCATACACACGCGTATTATCTTGCGCGTAGCAACGAGCCAACACACCGAGCATAGCAATAATAGTCTCATAACCAGGAATGGAACGGCGTAACATATCGGGAAACACATCGGCGACCGCTTCATCAAAAGAGAAGTCTGCCACTGTTTCTTTCTCAATAGAAAACAGTTTATCTTGCTTCACAGTTGCCTTTTAACCGGGCCATTTAGTCGTAGCATCTAAACGCTCGTACTTAATTGTTTCTGCACTGCGCTTTCCTGCATCTGCGCCCATAAAGTACAGATAAGGTCCAATAACAGCATCAGGCGTTGCTAATGTATCAATATCTTCAAGTGGGAAGTTCAAACGACGCATTTGTGTATTTAATGGTCCTGAGTCAATACTGTTTACGCGAATAAATAGCTCGTCACGGTCATATTCATCAGCAACAATATCCATCATCGCACTCATTCCTGCTTTCGCAATACCAAACGCACCATTATAAGCTTTGCGTCCTTCATGTGCCGACATGATAATAGCGGGGTCTTCCGCAACTTCTAGCAATGGCAAACATGCTTTTGTGATAAGAAAATTAGCATGTAGATTGACAGTGATTGTTTTTGACCATAGCTCCACATCGTATTCTTTAAAGGGAATAAAGGCAGGTAGCCAGCCTGCGTTTAACACAATACCGTCCAAGCGCCCTAGCTCTTTCTCAATCGTCGCTGCCATGTCCATATAATCATTGACGTTCGCCCCTTCCATATTCAAGGGGTAAATCGCAGGCTCTGGATCGCCATTGGCGACAATTTCATCGTAAATAATCTCTAAGGGCTTAATGCTTTTACTTAATAAAACAATCGTCGCACCATAACGAGCATAGGCAAGCGAGATAGCGCGCCCGATACCATCCGATGCGCCTGTTACTAATATAACTTTGTCTTTTAATAAACCATCTTCTGGAACATATTGCAGTAATTCTTCCTTACTTAACATGGGAATTGCCTCGCATTTATTGTGCTATTGTTCGTTGGCGATACCGACATCATTGCTAGTCGTATTATTTATGGTATCACCAATAGACTTTGAATTTTTTTCTTGACGAGTCGCCTCATGGCTACTTGCGCCCTCTTTCTCAGAGCTTTCCGTTTCTTGATAATAATAGTCGTACTTCTTTTGCATCTCGTTCGTAAAGCGCCACGCCTCATTATAAGATAGACCGCTTTTCTCAGGAATGATAATTTTCACATAGAGATTTGTTGTATGTTTTTTCTTCAATTTAGCTAATTTACGCACCAACTCTTGACGCGTAACATTCTTATACTCACCATCAGGGCTAGAGCGTAAACGATAAAGACTTCGCCCTCCACGTTTACTGTACATCGCAGAAACAACAAACTTATCTTTTGATGATCGTGCAGGACGCAATAGTTTTTGATATTTTTTATCCAAACTATCTAGCTCGCCTCGTAAACTTAATAACTGAGTTTCCTCGCTCTCACGTAGTTTTTTCAAATCAGCAAATTGTGATGACTTATCTTTTAATGTTGTTTGTAATGTTGCTATTTGAGCTAACAAATCAGCTAACTTATTTTTATTCTCGCTCTTTTCTGCCTGTAGTTGGGCGACTGATTTTTTAGCCTCGTCTAATTCATCAAGACTCTCTTGCTGACGCTTATGCAATGCTGCTAGTTGTTGATTTTTATCTTCAAGTTGTTGCTTAGATTGCGCCTCTAAAAGTAACAAACTTTTTGTTTTATCATCTAATTTTTGTTGACTCTCTAGCAAAGCAGACTGGCTTGTTGCCGTTTCTTTTTTTGCGGATGATAGCTTAATATTAAGCGTAGCAAGCTGTTGTTTTAATTGCTTTAAACGCTCTTCTAAGGTCGTATTTTCTAGCTGCGTATCTTCTGCTATTGATGATGCTAGTTGCTCCGCTTGCATACTCTCTTTGAGGTTTTCAAGCAAATGATAGTTATTAATGATCACCGACACCGTAATCAATAAAAACACCATCACAATTACCATCATAATATCGGTAAAAGATGGCCAGAAGCTCTCTTCGCTAACATGATGATTATCAAAGCTGGTATTCGCGCCAGGAAAATCAAAACTCATAATCGAAAGCCTCGCTTTTTTGTGACTTCTACAGGCTCTAAGTTTGACTCTTCTGCCGCTGGAGGTAGACGGAATCCTTCGCGAATTAACGCTATCACCTCTGTCATACTGGTATTATTAACACCCTCATGTAAATCATTGATGGCTTTTTGTAGCTGCGCCCCTGCCTCAATAAAGTCCCCTTCAACTTTTGCAATACTCTCAGCTGATTTATTGAGAGCGATGGTTAGATTTGCAACATGACGAATCAAAGACTCTTCGGAATGGCTTATTTTAGGCAACATATAAAGTGTCGTCGCATCTTCTATACCACTTAATAATTGCACCCGTGAGTCATTTAATCGCATGTAAAAATAAGCAAAGATAATAAAGCAAACGATTGCACTCATCGTCGTACTTAGTGCCGATGACATGCCACCAATGATCACACCCATCTCTTTAGCACCTTCTGGAGAACTCAGTAGAGACGAAGCACCTACTAATGCCAATGACAAAGACACCACTGTGCCAAACACGCCCGCTAATATCAAAATACTGTGAACAAAACGAATCAGTGTCAGCCGAGCGCTTTCATTTGCATTAAGCGTCGCGGCCAAAGCCCCCTGATTGACCGCCGCACCTTGTTTATTAATCCAGTGAACCGCTTGATAACGCTGCACAGACAAAGCATTTGATGATAAACGTGCGACAGGATCGGCCATATCTTCTTGCAAATAAACCACCAGACGTTGTAAAGTTTGATGCTCATTAACATAGCGCAATAAGGTAATCACCATACGAAACATACCCAGTAGAAATAGCAGTATAATCAACCCGTTTAAAACGATACCGATTAGATTAATCTCTCCCGATGAATACAAGGTAGCCACTTTACCCTTAAAGACAAATAATAAAACTGCCGTAAAAATCAAAAAAAGCACAATTTGAAATAAAGTACTACGCGCACTATTTTTATTAATATTCATAAATTAAACCTGCTTGAGCTTTTCACATCTTCTGTTTGAAAAACACTTCAAAAATAACTATTTGGTATCCAAATACACTTTTTATACGTATACCTATTTAAGTCTATATTATGCACAATAATGAGTGTTTACTTGCGAGGAACTTATTAACATTAC
>CAZQTJ010000183.1:0-4794 GCA_964596035.1 uncultured Cocleimonas sp.
CCATTACTTCACTATAAAATATACTCAAGCATCGCGACTAATAACAAGCGCACCTCCCCGCCACTTATTATTTTACACGGCTTATTGGGTTCGATGGATAATTGGCGGAGGCAAGCTAAACGTCTGGCGCAATCCCGAATAGTTATCACCGTAGACCTGCGTAATCACGGACGTTCGCCTCATATAAAAGGCATGAGTTATAAAGAAATGGCGATGGATATTATTGCCGTTTTACAGCATGAAAAAATAGTTGAAGTTGACCTGTTAGGGCATTCAATGGGGGGCAAAATCGCCATGTGGCTTGCATTGCATTTCCCTGAGATAGTCTCTCGTTTGATTGTTGTGGATATTGCACCAAAAACCTACCCACTTTGGCATCAAAACGTCTTTGCCGCTATGATGAAATTACCTTTAGGTGAGCTTTATTCTCGTAAAGAAGTCGATCAATACTTTGCAGAACTGATAGAGGATGAGGTAGAGCGCGTTTTTCTGTCAAAAAACTTACAACGTCGTAAAGAGGGAGGGTATGAGTGGCGTTGTAATCTTGATGAGATAGCAAGGGGTTATTTAAAAATATCAAGTTTCCCACATGACGGCTTAATTTTCCCTAAAAAAACATATTTTATACGCGGAGAGCAGTCTCACTACATTGAAGCAACCGATTACCCCTTGATAAACACGATGTTTACTCAGGCGAATATTCGCACCATTAAAAATTCAAACCACCTTCCTCATATTGAGCAGGCGGATCGCTTTTATCCGTTAGTTTTAGCATTTTTAACCGCCTAAAGCGCCTAAAAATACTACATAACTTCGCTTTTAAAGTTTAAATATTGCTCATCTCGTCAGAAAGAAATAGAAAAACTTGCTTATGCTGAATAAGCCATATTAGAATATTAAAATATTTGAAAAACAATATATTCTCATAAATAAATATTTAAACGCTAGGTACAAATATCATGAAAATTCAAACGATCACATTTGCTACATTAATCGCCCTATCAGGAACAGCTTCTGCAAACTGGTTCGACGGTTGGAACACAGGCAATACAGCAGGAAATGGCGCTGGTAATGGCGCAGCTAATGCTAAGAGTGATGTTGCAACCAAAGGAAATGGCACGGCAAATGGTCAAGGCTGGGGAACGGGTAAAGGTGATGCAGACGGCGAAGTAGATTTTAGTATCAAGTTCAAAGGCAAAGGTAGCACTGACATGGATACCAAAATGCAAGGCAATGGTGACATGAAAGGATCTGGCGATGCTAAAGGTACTGGAAATGGTGCGGGCAATGTCGCAGGTAACGGCACAGCAAATGCTACAGGTGCTAACTCAAGTAATGCTTCTGGACAAAGCTTTAACAGCAATGGGGTTATACCAGCGGCACCACGAGGCTCTTTTGCTCCTCGTGGTGCTTATGCTCCAGCAATGCCTGGTGCAACAATGAGCACAGCACAAATGAAGCAAGTATTGATGGCTCAAATCAAACAAGCTCAAGCCATGTTAAAGCGTATTGAGGCTCAGGAAGCAGCAGCAACACCCGCAGTAGCAAAACCCGCAGCACCAGCAACAAAGTAATATTAGGTCTACCGCAGACAATTTTGCTTGATTAGATTGAAGAGGCTCGCCGTTATGGCGGGCTTTTTTTTTGACCTTTTAAAGGTCAGTTAAAATCACTCTGTCGGAAAATAAAGCATTCTACTTGGCTATAAAAATAAAATAATAGATAATCTATCGGGAAAGTGAATCTAAATGTTGCCCCGAATTTCACAAACCCCAACAAGACCATAATAAATAACAACAAGAGAGTGTCAAAATGTTAGATCAACGCCTAGCAAAACTATTGTTTTGTGGTGTGTGTTTAACCCTATTTCCAAGCCATGCCGACAATATAAATAGTTTGGATCGATACGGTTACACAGACATGCAATATCAAAGTGATACAGAATATCTTGAGCCAGTCCCTGATATTTCCTCATTATGGGACGGAGACAATCAAATAAGTATGTTAGATGCTTTTACAGATTATCCTCGTAGCTGGGACAGTCAAGCAGAATTTATTCAACCAGCCAAAGTACGCTTAGGCTTGCAGTATGCCATTGATTATTTACAAAATTATAGTAGGGCATCCCCTGTTAGCGTAAATGGGGTAAGTATTAGTAATGACCAGCTAACCCAGACAGCAAAAGCCTTATTAAATTGGAATACAGAATTTACCCCTAGTATGATGGAAGATAGATTTTATTTAATCGATTTACCAAGAGGGGATATAAACAAAAGCAAGTTTACAGGTTACTACACGCCTATCATCTCAGCTCAATTATATGCGGATGAAGAATATCGCTACCCCATTTATCGCTCGCCAGAGCCTGATTTGCGGCGTGTATCTCGTGAGCAAATATCATCAGGCGCATTGGCAAACAAAGGACTAGAAATAGCATGGACAAATGATCCATTGGGGCTATTTTATATCCATATACAAGGCTCAGGTATTTTAGAGCTACCCAGTGGTAAACGTATACCCTTAAAGTTTGATGGGAGCAATGATAAGCCGTTTCGCAGTGTTGCTACCTACATGAAAAATAAAGGGTTATTAGCTGGCAATCCTAGTCGTAAAGCAATAAGACAATGGTTGGATGCTAACCCATATCAAATTGATAATATGCTGAATATCAATTCGCGTTATATTTATTTCACACTCAATGACGATGCGATTAAAACAGCCTCAGGAATGCCCATTATTGCAGGGCATACCGTCGCAGTAGATACTAAACACATACCTTTTGGCTCCGTTATTCTTGCGGATGTCCCTATTATTAATAGCCTTGGAGAAACGGTTGGCAATGAATGGCGCATGTTATTCCCTCAAGATAGAGGCAATGCCATTACAGGACCAGGTCGCATGGATATTTATACTGGTGTTGGCGAGTCGGCACGAAAAATGGCAAATAGCTTGACGGGATATGGGAAAGCCTACTTACTGTTAGATAAGCCACAGTACGAAGGTGGTGCAACCGCCTTTTTGGAAAATGTGAAAAATGCTCCGTATATACCGACGATATAGCCAACTGACGCAAACAATTAACTCAACTTATGACCATGTCGTATTATAAACTGAATCCGTAGACTCAATACGGATTCAGGATTCAGTAGGTATACCAACAATAAAATAACAATATGGTACGAAATATTTTGGGAGTTAAAAATGAAACGTCGATTGTTTCAGAGTAGTTTGATGTTTTTTATAAGTGGCTTAGTCTCGATGACAGCGAGTGCATCGTCAGGCGTTCCGTCTCAAGAATCTGTTGATTTAGTAAAAATCTTTGAAGTGGTTATTGCAGGTATTGTTGCATCTGCCATAGTGCTATCTCTTTTGGCTTTATTTATCGGTCAGTGGTCAGGAAAAAAACAAAACACCGCCATCAAAAAAATTCGTGATGATATTGAAAAAGATAAGGATAGCGCAGAGGCATTCATTGTTAAAGTGGAAGACAGTGTAGAAGAAGCGGGCGACCTCGTAAAAGAACTGAAAAATAAATCATCTGCCATTACATCAAAGCAACATCAAGCTTGGGTGCAGGTAGAAGATATAGAGCAAATGGTTGAAGATGCTCTCGATTGTAGTAGTGAGCTAAAACAAACAACCGATGACATTAATCAGCGCATGACTCAGATACAAAACTATTGGGATGAACAGCTAAAAGAGTCCGCCGATATTGTAGAGCGCGTGCAGTCTACTCTGAAGCAGGGTCTGGTAAAAGTAGAGTCTGGCTTGGAAGCTTTGCAAAATAGTGAGTTAAAATCACGCGCACTCTCACAACAAGTGATAGAAAGTTATGAGCAACAATCCGATATTTTATCTAACCATCAATTAGCATCGAAAGAAATCCGTTTGAATTTGGATAAAGCATTTGATGACTCGAAACATTTATTAGATCAACTCAATGAGCAGAAGCATTCGGCAGAAAAATCATTTCAACAATTTAATGATGATTTAGGTGCTTACGAATCGCAAGCCTATGAACAGTTTGATAGTGCCTTTCAAGCCACTGATATTGCGCGTAAAGAGTTAGATGCTAATGTGAATGAAAGCCGCCTATACATTGATAATTTAAGACGTTATGAGGAAGAAGGTCGGAGTATCAAGCGCCAAGCACGTCATCATTTAGATAGCATGAATGATAAATCAATGGATCAATTTGCCACGACATTGAAAAATACGCAGAAGATGTTTTCTACATTGCAAGATAATGTGCAAGATGCTCAGTATGCAATAGATTCTTTACGTAAAATGAAACATCAAATGTTAGATCCTCAAACAGAGAGCACAGAGGGCGATAATAGCTTTGGTGCTGATGATGATATGCAGACAGAAGTATCGGTAAAAAAAGCAGAAAAGCGTGCCGAAAACCCAGAAGAATATCTTGCTGTAAGCGGCGACAGCACACTCATTCCCTTCTTTTCAGGAAGAAAATAAAAAAGTGAGCCATCCTTGGCTCCCAACCAGTCTAATCCGTCAATAGACAAGCAAAATCCTTTGCTTCTGGCTGGTATGTCCCCAATCACATAAGAGGTATCTCACTCGTAGCTAGCAAGGAACATTCATCCTGTGCAAGTAAGATAACGGCTATAGCATAGCATAGAAAGTTCAAAAAGTTGAACGGGGGTTGATTATAGATAAAAAGGCTACTTTAAATTTAAGCAAAACTCTATCTGATTGATATGATTAAACCTTGAACTTAAACTATCACTTTAAGTTGCTAGTTCGACTAATCACTCGCTGTACTAGGAGCTTGTC
>CAZQTJ010000184.1:0-4759 GCA_964596035.1 uncultured Cocleimonas sp.
AATAAAAATTCTGCGTTATAAGATCGGGAACTTATTTCGTGCTCATTCCTAAGTAGCGGACATTATAAATCTAACAGATTTTTTTGTTTATTTATTCCTGAATCCGTGAGGTCAATGCGTCCTGTGCCACAGAGATCCCACGAATTGAGGTATTGTTTAATTTACCCTACACACCAAGCAGTAGGACGACGCATTCCTGCTAGCTGACAGCCTTGCTGCATATAACCATGTGGGAATAATTTAAACAGATGTTTTTTTGCTGCCTTTTTTTCTAAGCCAAGTTTCTCGACAAGATAACTGGTTGCTTCACGCACATCTGGCGTGGTTTGATGCTCTGCGTGATGTTCACGGATAAAATATAATATGGGAAAGTGTTCTTCGTCTTTAAATACTAATCCATTCCATTCTTCTGCGAGTTGTTTGGCTAGGTCTTCGTTCCAGTCTTCTGGATTTTTCAGATAGCCATCGGTGCAACGGTCAACAGGTAGATCAATTGCTGTTCTCATGCATGTACTCATTTTTCAATTCCTTTTTTATCTTCTCGACAATGTGTTTATTAACCCGTAAATACGCGTTTAGCTTGGGCAATTTTTTCTTGTAATGAGGTGTTGCGAATGGTGTCTAACAACTCCCCCATTTTGAATTTATGATGACGCTCATAAGCCACGCCTAGTTGTTGCATATCGGCTAACCCTACTTCACGAGCGTGTTCTACAAAGCCTTTGTTTTTCCAGAAAAATGCGCCAGGCATGGTCGTTGGAATAACTAAAACGTAGAATAATGCGCGCCCAATAATAGATGTATCAAGCATCAGTGCCGCTAAAACAATAAAGGCGATAGCACTGCTCGTACCTGAAAGCGCGATACCAATCGCTAACAATAATCCGATCACCAATAAGCCATTACGTAACCAGTATGATTTTCCATAGGTAGTGCTTTGTTCGTAGAACGACGCTGCTCCCTCACTGTTGGCGGGTTTAAGGTCTTTCGCATGTCCTAACAAGCCCACGCCCTCTATTATCACACCAAAGGCTATTAAGGTTGATAATAAAACAGCGAGTTCGGAAGTCATCGCGCCAAAAACAAGTGCGACTAAACCGATTAGTGATCCGCCAAGTGTTAAGCCTGTTGCGATAAAACTAGCGCCTGTATGCCAATGATCCCAATAAGGGCGTGCAGGTATGCGGTAGAGTTTATACATAAAGTAGCCTCCTAAACCAATACCTGCCAAGCCTAGTAAAGCAAAGAGGGTTTGCATAAAGGTGGCAAAACCATTGTCGAATAAAGCAAAAAAGCTATAAGCCATTAAGCCTGTAAAGAAGGCTGTGACACCTGCGATTTCGCGACTCACAGGGGACATTTTTAGATTGTAAAAACCACGATAAAAACGATGTGGTTTACCAAGGTGCATATTCAGTTTGAATAAACCGACGCTCGTCAACACCACCATAACTAATAATATCGGCAAATAAGCACTGCTTGAGACTAAATTATTAACAGGTGATACGCCAAACCATGAGCCTAATGTGAGCATCAAGAATGCCCCCATAACGCTTTGAATGCTCAAGGTGAAGGCAATATGAGCATTTTCATGTGAGCCTAATAAACGCTTAAAATTCCACTCACGTTTAAATCCGTGTTTGGGGTCTAGCTCTGGTTTGAATTTTCCTGTGCTGTCATCTTTGTGATATTTAACAGCAGTGTTGTCTACACGCACCATGTCGCGTTGGGTTGAACGGGTTTGCTGAAAACGAATATTAGGATTAGTGATGTCAGTACGTGGGAATCCTGGAATTTCTGTTCTTACTTGAGTGCGATTCTCTGGTTTATTCTCGACCACCCCAAAATCTAACGCATTACCTAAACAAGCCGATACACAGGCAGGTTTCAAACCTACTTCTAAGCGGTCTACACACATATTGCATTTGCTAACTTCACCTTTTACAGGGTCAAGTTGCGGCGCATTGTAAGGGCAAACCCATGTGCAGTAACCGCAACCGAAACAAATATCAGGATCTTGTAACACTGCACCGTACTCGGCAAATTTAGTATAAGCGCGTGTCGGACAGCCTTTTAAACACACAGGATCATCACAGTGGTTACATGCCATTGATATATTTAAGCGCTGATAATTAGGGTATGTACCACCTTCGACAAAACCAACTGAGCGGAAGGCTAAATGAGAAGGCACGTCATTTTTCTCACTACAAGCTGATTCACAAGCATGACAACCGATGCAGTTGTCAGCATTAAAATAAAATCCATGTTGTTTATAACGGTCGGGATTCTCGCCAATTTCTGCGTCGCCATTGATGTTTAAACTAACACCACACAAGGTATCGCCTTCTGGAACGGTGTCAATGGAGTTGCCGTATTGGTTGGTCTTTTTACTGCTTTCTTTTCTTAGTAAAGCATATTCTGGTTCATTTTCTCTTACATTAAACATTTTATTATTACCCCTTAAAACTTACGCATTTCCATACTTAATTTTGCTGCTGCGTCTTGATCTTCAATCCGCTCAATACGTACTGCATTTTGCTTATACGCAGGTTGGCGCGAATGAGGATCAAGCAATCCTAGTGTTAAGCGATTGGCGCAGTCGTGGAAGTGGAAGGGTAGGAATACCATATTTTTAGCAACGCGCTGCGTGGGTGTTGCCATGACGATAGCATCGGCTCTGCGTGATACTAAGCGCACATAATCCCCCCGCTGAATACCTAATTCTGCGGCAGCATCAGGGCTGATTTCGATGAAGGGAATCGGGCTGAATTTATTGTTATTGGCAATTTTCCCTGTTTTGGTGCGTCCATGCCAATGTTCGATTAAACGTCCTGTGTTCAACCAGAACGGGAATTTCTCATCAGGTACTTCATTATTATCAATAAATGGCAGCGGGATAAGTTTGGCTTTACCATCAGGATAGCGGAAGGTTGCTGTTTCGGTATACAAACGCACGCCCCCTTTTTTGGGTGCTTCGCCAGCATCACGCTGATCTGCGGTGTAAGGCCATTGAATGCCGCGATTTTTCTCGATAAGCTCGTGATCCATGCCCGAGTTATCCGATAAACGACCTTTTGATAGCACGCCCATTTCTAAGAAAATATCACCTGCTTTTTCAGGAAAGTTGACCTTGCCCTCTTTATTAAAGCGTTCTGCCATACGGTTAAAGACCCATAAATCAGGTTTTGCATCGCCAGGAGGATCCATCATTGGCTTAATGCGACTGATACGACGCTCCGTATTGGTCATCACACCATCTTTTTCTGCCCATGTGCCCGCAGGAAGATAAACGTGAGCATACTGTGCGCTTTCGGAATCTTGATAACAATCTTGTACGGCGCAGAACTCTAACTTTTCCATTGCCTTACGAATACGTGCAGTATTTGGTAATGATGAAAGTGGGTTTGTTGCTATCAACCAAAGACCTTTAATCTCACCCGTTTCAATTGCCGCATAAATATCGGTTTGGAACATGCCACGTTTTTTAGGGAAGAACTCAGGGTCAACATTCCAAAACTTACCTATATCTTCACGGTCTTGAGGATTTTCTAATAGGCGGTGATTAGGTAAACCAGAACAGGACGACCATTCGCGTGTGCCCATTGCATTACATTGCCCTGTGATGGATAACGATGTGCCACCAGGTTTGCCAATATTGCCCGTTAATAGTGCAAGATTATTAATTCCTACCACACCATCTGAACCATGTGTGGACTGGTTAATACCCATTGTCCAAATCTGCATCGCAGCTGGTGCTTTAGCAAATAAACGTGCCACATTACGAATGGTGTCTTCATCAATACCACAGATTTTTTGCGCGATAACAGGGTCATAGTTTGCAACTTCTGCTCTTAACTCCTCTATGCCGTTGGTATTTGCCTCGATATAGGCTTTATCTTCCAAACCCTCGTCCAAAATCACATACATCATCGCGTTTTGAAGCACCACATCGGTGCCTGGTGTTACCGCAAGGTGCATATGGGCATTTTGTGCCAGCATCGTTACACGCGGGTCAATCACTATTAGCGGAAAATTACGCTTCTCTTGCGCTTCTTTCATGCGCCAGTAAATAATAGGATGCTGTTCAGGCAGGTTTGAACCCCATGCGATCAAACAATCAGTATGAGAGAAATCCTCATAACAACCAGGAGGACCATCTGATCCAAAAGAACGCTTATAACCTGAGACTGCCGATGCCATACATAAGGTTGTATTACCATCGTAGTTATTTGTACCGATTAATCCGCGAGTAAGCTTACCTAATGTGTAGAACTCTTCGGTCAGCATTTGCCCTGTTGAAATAATTGCAAAGGAGTCACGACCGTATTTTTCTTGAATACGTCTAATTTCATCGTGTGTTTTGTCGAGCGTAGTATCCCAGTCACTTTCTTGCCACTCGTCATGCCAATGATCACGTATCAGAGGCTTTGTACCGCGCCCATCAGAATCAAACAACTCATGCTCAAAAATACCTTTTAAGCAGAGTTTTCCACGGTTTACATCGGCATCAGCCACGCCACGGGATGAAACAGGCTTGCCTTCTTCGTTAAAGCCAACCTCGATGGAGCAACCTGTGGAGCAATAACCACATGCAGCATACTTCCATTCTTTAACGCCTTTATCGGCAATTTTAATAGGGTTCTTTTTAGTTCGTCCGAATAACATGAAGCTTCTCTTTAAAATGTATGGCTATCAGAGAAGCTGATTAATATCGCTTCTCGTGCTTTATTTATAATTATTTAAGCAATATTTGTGCCAA
>CAZQTJ010000185.1:0-4738 GCA_964596035.1 uncultured Cocleimonas sp.
ATTCTTTTTTCAGGATTTTCACGAAACTCCTTTATGTCTCCCTTTTTCCAGCTAGCGTATTCTCGCGTTGATATTGTTTGTATTTCTAAACCTGATATTTTTTTAATATCTTCAATTAAATTATTTGAATCATTAATAAAATTAGTTCTTATCGAAAAAGTAGCTCCGTTATTCATTTTCGCTAAAAATTGGCGACCCGAATAGGCATTCTTTGTTGTCGCATTTTTTATACCAATCAAGGCATTACCTATTGCCCGCCCTGTAGCTTGTGGTGATCCGCCAATCATGGTATTGGTTGGAGAAACAGGTAAACTAATCCAAGAAATTTCTTTAAGTTCTTTTAAGTTATATTTAGTATCGGGTAAAAAAGGATGATTAAAAATTAATGTATTTGAATCGATTATCATTTTGGTAAAATTATAATCAATAATAAGTCCCCCGATAACAAGAAATAAAAAACCACTGGCTATAGAAGATAAAAACACATACGCATCATCCACACTTAATGTAAGATGTCCTATTTCAACAAATAAAAAAACAAAAGACACCAAACTAAAAAGAAAAGGAATTAGAGCAAGAAAAATACCGATACCTTTACTACTTCTACTTGGAGAATAAACTTTCATAAACAATCTCTTTTATCTGTCGAGTCCTTAATTAACAAGGGGGCTTTAAGCTCTTCTTTTTCAGAAGCATAACGATTTACAATCCACATTTCCGCATCCTTCTTACTACAGGCAAAGTCCACACATACATTTTTAAGCCGTGTATCATAGATTCTATAAGTATCTTCCCCCTGAAAAAGAGCATATTCATAGGGTGCTTCTTCAAGTACTTCTTCTAAAGACATGGATAATTTCGCTAAATTCTTAATGAAATTAGCTTGCGCCCTCCTTTTTCGGAACCAACTATTTAATTCTGTAATCAATAAAATCGAAGTAAGCGCGATAAGGATTATAATAAACATGACACCCATAAATTCTACAGTGCCCGATATTTTATAAGTATTTGCAAACATAATGACTCAAAGATACCGATCATTGGTGAAAAAGTTAAGATGATCAGCAATTCTCGTGAAAGACTTAAACCTGAGTCCGTGAGGTCAATGCGGATAACAGAACGTAAGCTATTTGATAGCATTGGAGCATATTTTTTTAAATATTTTTGTAAAATAAATCACAGAACAAGATTATTATTTTTGAAACATTCGCCTAAACCTGCCAATTGATAGGCTCTTTTCCAACTTGAGATAAATAGTCATTACTTCGAGAAAAAGGTTTGCTACCAAAGAAACCTCGGTAAGCTGATAATGGTGAAGGGTGAGGTGATTTAATCACAAGGTGCTTTTTCTCATCAATAAACACGCCTTTCTTTTGTGCATAAGCTCCCCATAAAATAAAAACAACGCCTTCTTTTTCATCATTTAACAGGTGGATTATTTTATCAGTAAACTGCTCCCATCCCTGCCCTTGATGGGCATTTGAGTTGCCTTGTTCTACCGTTAAAACCGCATTTAACAGTAACACGCCCTGCTCTGCCCACGCTTGCAAACATCCACTGTGACCATTATCAATTTGGCAATCATCCATCAGTTCTTTATTGATATTGAGCAATGATTTAGGCAGTGGTTTAACTTCTGGCATAACTGAAAAACACAAACCATGTGCATGACCCAAAGTAGGATAAGGGTCTTGACCTAAAATAACCACTTTAACCGCATCAAACGGTGTGCTATTTAGGGCATTAAACCAAAGAGAACTAGACGGAAGAATCACTTTACCCTCTGACTTCTCAGCTTGCAGAAAAGCCTTTAACTGCCGCATATACGGCTCATCAAACTCAGCCCTTAGCCTGTCTAACCAACTATTTTCTAATTTAATTTGTTTATTCAAATGCTCATCCTATAATGTTTGATAAAATTGCTAGCTTGATGCATCCAAGCAAATCACATAATACGTATACAACTACAAACAACCATTCTAGCTTTCAAAATAGATATTGTATTGAATATATTTTGTGCTAGAGTACTCAAAAATTAACTCATTAAATGCTTTTTATGACTCGCATATTCATTCTTCTTTTTGTATTAAATACATTGCTACCCTCTGTAGGGTTTACGGCAATGCTATCGGCTGATACAAATATGATGAGTCAAAATCACAGCATGATGGCAATGGATCATTGTTCTCATATGAACATGGATTCTGCTGATAATACGGCTTGTGATAGCGATACGATGTCTAACGATATGTGCAAAGCAAAATGTGCTAGCTCTTGTGTATCATCCTCGACAGCAACACATATTAGTAGCTTTTCTTTTGATATTCCTTTTGTGAGCCAAAAGAATCAAAGCAAAATACAACTCCCCTCTTTATACTCTCGCTCAACCCCTCCAGAGTTACGCCCTCCTCTCGCTTAAACCATTTTTTTAGCTTTCCAATTCATGCGATCTTTTGTTGATAGCGGAATAATGGATGAGTGTGGCTTTAAGTAGTTCGACTCCTTTGTTTAAAACAACACTTGTCTAATTTAAGCTTATTATTGCTCTATACATTTTAGAGTCTGTACCGATAAGTGTTCCCTAGCGTCAATTCCTCACGTTGGTTTATCAACAGTTCGCATGACTTGGTTTTTAATTCATCTTTTGGGTTTATAAACCATGAAAAAAACAAATAATATCAACAAACACAATCCGACACGTCGTCGTTTTGTCACGGGGCTTGCCGTCGGCGGTGCTTTGGGCAGTCTAGGTTTAACAGGCTGCACAACACTTCCTACTGGTAAGAAAAAAACAGCTTTAACAGGCAAAGAGCTAACAGGCTCGAAAGAATTAGCAGGCACTAATTTTGATCTTACCATTAGCGAGCAACGCGTTAATTTTACAGGACGCACACGAGTTGGAACCGCAATAAATGGCACGGTACCTGGTCCAACCTTACGCTGGAAAGAAGGCGAAACGGTCACCTTAAAAGTCACCAATAAACTCCCTGTCACCAGCTCTATTCATTGGCATGGTATTATTTTGCCAAATAAAATGGACGGCGTTCCAGGCTTAACCTTTGATGGTATTGCGCCGAATCAAAGTTATACCTATCGTTTTAAAGTACAACAAAGTGGTAGTTATTGGTATCACAGTCATTCAGGTTATCAAGAGCAAACGGGCGCACATGGAGCAATTATTATTGATCCTAAACGACCTTCTACTTACCAGTATGACCGTGAACACACCGTCTTTTTAACCGACTGGACTGATGAAGACCCTACCCGACTTTATGCCAAACTAAAAAAACTCAGTCATTATTATAATTTCAAAGAACGCACTTTAAGCGATTTAATCAGTGAAATTCAGGCGAATGGTGTCGCAAAGACGTGGGAAACGCGCAAAATGTGGAACGAAATGCGCATGAGTCAACGCGATATTTCAGACGTGACAGGCTATACCTATACCTACTTAATGAACGGCGTTACCCCATATCAAGGCTGGAAAGGTTTATTCAAAGCAGGTGAAAAAGTATTACTGCGCTTTATCAACGGTTCTGCAATGACCTTTTTCGATGTGCGTATCCCCGGCCTTAAAATGACGGTTGTGGCTGCCGACGGACAAGATATAAAACCCGTTAGCATTGATGAGTTTCGCATTGGTGTTGCTGAAGCTTACGATGTGATCGTCGAGCCACAAGCAAACCAAGCTTATACTGTTTTCGCGCAATCAATTGGTCGATCTGGCTATGCGCGCGGCACACTAGCGCCTGATTTATCCATGTCTGCGGCAGTTCCTAAACTTGACCCTATGCCATTACTCACCCATGCCGATATGGGCATGAACATGGGATCAATGTCGGGGATGGATCATGGCGCTATGGGCATGAAAGGTAGCATGGGAGATTCAGGAAAAGCAGTTGACCATTCAAAAATGGATCACTCTAAAATGAACATGCCGATGAAAAAGCCAATGGCAGGCATGGATCATTCTAAAATGGACATGAGCAAACCGATGGCGGGCATGGATCATTCCAAGATGAATATGTCAAAGAAAAAGCCAATGGCAGGTATGGATCATTCCAAAATGGACATGAGCAAACCGATGGCGGGCATGGATCATTCCAAGATGAATATGTCAAAGAAAAAGCCAATGGCAGGTATGGATCATTCCAAAATGGATATGAGTAAACCGATGGCGGGCATGGATCATTCTAAAATGGGGCATGATATGTCCTCGATGAAAAGTACCGTCAAACACCCTGCATCAGAAAATGGGCCACATACTGATATGCAAGCGATGGATCCTCAATATCGACTCAATGATCCTGGTGTCGGCTTGCGTAATAATGGTCGTCGCGTCCTCACTTACGCTGATATTCGCAACCTCCATCCCACCAAAGACCGTCGTAAACCTACGCGAGAAATCGAGTTGCATTTAACAGGCAATATGAGCCGTTATATGTGGTCAATCGACGGCATTAAGTATGCAGACTCAAAACCAATACACCTTAAATATGGTGAGCGGATACGCATTACTTTTGTCAATGACACCATGATGAATCACCCCATGCACTTACATGGTTTATGGAGCGAACTCGAAACAGGTGATCCTAACCACATGCCACGCAAACACACCGTTATCGTGCAACCTGGTTCTAAAATATCATACCAAGTCACCGCCGATGCATTAGGCAACTGGGCTTATCACTGTCATTTGCTGTACCACATGGATGGCATGTTCCGCAAAGTTATTGTG
>CAZQTJ010000186.1:0-4727 GCA_964596035.1 uncultured Cocleimonas sp.
GGAGTGAAACCTCACTACTTTATTCTTTGGTAGGAAACCTGCCCCCCCCCTTTTTTTTTTGTGATTTCTATTAAGGCGCTTCATTTTCTTGGAGTGACCTTGTTAAAATATTATCCGTTAATAATATAATTAGTACTTTCTTTTTTTGAGAGAAAGAGTAGAATTGCGCGATTATTTTTTCGGTCAAGTTTGCGCTTGGTCATTAGCGCAATTTTTTTTGACACCTAGAATACAACGTAGAATACAAATTATGGTTACTATTCGTTTAGCACGAGGCGGTTCAAAGAAGCGTCCTTTTTACAATATTGTTGTTACAGATTCTCGCAAGCCACGTGATAGTGGTTACATAGAGCGTCTAGGATTTTACAATCCTTTGGCTCGTGGTCAAGAAGTGGCTTTGCACCTTGAAGATGATCGTATTAAACACTGGAAAGATTTAGGTGCTCAAACATCTGATCGTGTTGCTAAGTTGATGAAAGATGCAGCAGTTGCGGCTTCAGAGTCAACAGTAGCTTAATATCATTGTAATTTGATGAGACGCAGAATACGTTCTGTGTTATCAGTGTTTATATGACGACATCTTCTAATTATATACACATGGGAGAAATCTCAGGTGTTTTTGGCGTTAAGGGCTGGGTGAAAGTATTTTCGCACACCGCGCCAAGAGAGAAGATAGTAAAATATAAGACATGGTGGTTGAGTGGTAATCACGGCGAAGAGCAATATAGACCCATTAAGGTGTTGAATGGTCGCCAACAAGGTAAAGGTGTTGTAGCACAGCTAGACGGTATCACCGATCCAGATCAAGCATTTAAGCTTATAGGGACTAAAATTGCTATCGAGAAAAAGCAATTGCCTCGATTAGGAAAAGGAGAGTTTTACTGGTCTCAGCTTGAAGGTCTGTCGGTTGTAACGACAACCGATATAGATTTAGGCAAGGTTTCTTGGTTGTTTGAAACAGGAACTAATAATGTATTAGTGGTGAAAGGTGATAGAGAGCGTTTTATCCCTTATATCATTGATGAAGTGATTATTAGTGTCGATTTATATAACGCTAAAATGGTTGTTGACTGGGATCCTGACTTTTAGAGTTGTGTAAATGCGTTTTGATGTCATTACTTTATTTCCTGAATTGATACAAGCGGTAGCATCATCGGGTGTTGTTGGGCGTGCAGCAAAATCTAATTTGATCGATTTGCATTGTTGGAACCCACGTGATTACACTAGCGATAAGCATCGCACAGTGGATGACCGTCCTTATGGTGGTGGCCCTGGGATGGTAATGAAACCTGATTGCTTGCTACTGGCAATTAACAATGTCAAAGCAAAGAATAAGGATGCAGGTGTTGTAACAAAAGTTATTTACCTAAGTCCTCAAGGGAAAACATTAGATCAGGTCGCGGTCAAAACCTTGTCAGAAGAAGAAGGTTTGATTTTTCTTTGTGGTCGTTATGAAGGTGTTGATGAGCGCGTGTTGGAGCTAGCTGTTGATGAGGAATGGTCTATTGGAGACTATGTTCTTAGTGGTGGCGAGCTAGGTGTAATGGTAATGATTGACTCAATTACTCGCTTGTTACCCAATGTTTTGGGGCATAAAGATTCGGCAGAGCAAGATTCTTTTTCTACAGGTTTATTGGATTGTCCTCATTACACGCGACCCGAAGTATTTGAAGGAAAAGAAGTGCCTAGCGTGCTTAAAAGTGGCAACCATCAGCGAATAGCAGAATGGCGTAGACAGCAAGCCTTAGGGCGAACAGCTCAACGAAGACCTGAGCTGTTAGAACATCAGACTTTAAGCGAAGAAGATAAAAAGCTTCTTCGTGATTTTTTAGACAATAGTTAATGATGATTAGTTTAATTATTATTGAATACAGTTAGAGTAGAGGCATACCATGAGTAATATCATTCAGCAGCTTGAAGCAGAACAAATGAATAAAGAAATTCCTGTATTCAATGCAGGCGATACTATTATCGTTCAAGTACGTGTAAGGGAAGGTGAGCGTGAGCGTTTACAGGCCTTTGAAGGTGTTGTAATTGCTAAGAAAAACCGTGGCTTAAATTCTGCATTTACCGTGCGTAAAATTTCACATGGAGAAGGTGTTGAGCGTGTTTTTCAGACCTATAGTAATGCAATTTCTAGTATTGAAGTTAAGCGTCGCGGTGATGTTCGTCGAGCTAAACTTTACTATTTGCGTGGCTTAACAGGCAAAGCAGCTCGTATTAAAGAGAAAGTATAAATTTATTATAAAAGACTCTACTCTCTGAGCGAGTTTTCTTATATGTCTTGAGCGTCTAGGAAATGTGCGCGAAATAACTTCCTAATCTTTTACTAAAAAAGAGGAGGGGGGATAGCAGTCTTTTAATTTGAATGATTTCACTTGTTGCGTAGAATGACTAGCTAGTACCGCTTTTTATTCGCAATTCAAAGGCAGGTTTAGGGTGAAATTTAATTTTCAGTACTAGGAGCTTGTCCGAGAATATGAGCCGTAGCGAGGGAAATCTGATTTGAGCTAGATTTTTCATCAACTTAAGGAGAATAGTCATTCTATTTAACGAAAATTGATGGAAAATGTAGCCAAATTCAGCTTTTCCGCAGTAGGCTCACTGTTCTCGGACAAGCTCCTAGGCTAAAAAGATAAAAATGTTATCTTTTATTTTAAAAGGTCGATCCCGATGGGAGTCGACCTTTTTTGTTTCTCATACAGGGTGCATTCATCTTTCTTGCGGTATAAATAGCGACTGATTTTCTATACTAGTACGCCATCAAACAATGTTGATGGAGCACTAAAATAGTTTTGTGGCTACTTTTGATTGGTAAATGTTGCAACCGTTAACAAAGGGATATTAGGGGATATCGGGTGATAGCGTATTTATCTGCATATACGATTCCACTGCTTGTATTGTTGCTAGCAGTTGTGATGGTCATCGCTTGGTTTTTTCTATATCGTTGGAAAAAATTAGATGGTGTTACTGTTGGTAAGTCCGAAATGGATTACAGGCAAGAAGCGTTTAAAGTCGTTCCTTACCCTATTATCATTATTAATACTAATGATACCCTCTTGTACGTTAATCCAACGGCAGAAAAAATACTTAAAGCTAAATTAAGGCGAACGATAGGTAAAGACTATAAAACAATATTCTCTTTAACTGATTTTGAGACAAAACTAGCAATAGATAATCTTGAAAAACTATCCGCTTATCAAGAGTGGCGGGAGTGCGAGTTAAGTTTGAGGGGTGAAAAAATACTAGCTGCTGAGTTGAGTGTTACTTCTATTGATTCTGGCTATCAGATTGGTAGTAAACAAGCATATATTTTAAGCTTTAAAGATATTTCGGAACGTAAAACACTCGAAGCAAGGTTGGAAATTTTAGAAAATAGAGATGCTTTAACGAATTTATATAACCGTAAAGCGCTTGAAGGTCAGCTTAAAATCGTTATTCGAGATTCTCGTAAGCACGGTTCGAAACATATATTCTTTCATCTATCCATAGATCAATTTAAAAATATCAACGATACGATTGGTTATACTGCAGGTGATTCTTTGATTCGCAGTGTCGCAAAACTATTACGACAGAGTGTTGATAACTCCATAGATTTTGTCGCTAGGTTGAATGCTGATGAATTTGGTATGTTGTTGCGTGAGCGTAGTATTGCCTCCGCTGTTGAAACCATGAAGTATGTTCGCCAAGTGGTGGATGAATTTCAATTTTCTTGGAATGGCACTATTTATCCTGTGACGGTAAGTGGTGGCTTTGTGCTGGTTGATAAAGCCAGTACTATGCCCGCGAGAGTTTTATCTAAAGGGGACTTAACTTGCCGCATTGCTCGTAAAAGAGGAGGCAATAGAATTGTAGCTTATCGAGAGGATGACCCTGATGTAAAGCAAGCTCAAGATAATATCAAGGGCGTGTGGAATCTAAAGCAAGCTTTTAAAGATGATCGTTTTCGTTTGTTTGCTCAGCCTATTCACGCCTTAGAACCAAAAAAATACGCTTTGCCATTTAGTCACTATGAAATTCTAATTCGTATGTATGATGAAGAAGGAAATATAGTTCCTCCTGATGAGTTTATTCCTATTGCAGAAAATTATGGCATGATGCCAGTGCTAGACCGCTGGGTAGTAAAAGATGTTATCAGACAACTAAAAGCCGTAAAAAAGCAAACTCCCGTCCCTGTATTTGCCATTAATTTGTCAGGTACAAGTTTAGATGATGAAGACTTTCTAAGCTTCGTGTTAGATGAAATTAATAAAGCGCAAATTAACCCTTGTATGCTTTGTTTTGAAATTACAGAGCAGGTTGCTATTAGTAATCTCGATTTAGCAGGTAAATTCATTGAAACATTGCGAGGGATGGGAAGTAGCTTTTCTTTAGATGACTTTGGTACAGGAGTCAGTTCTTATGGTTATTTGCGTTCGCTGAATGTTGATTATCTGAAAATTGATGGCATCTTTATTAAAGACATATTGTCAGATAATGTAGCGCGAGCAATGGTGCAGTCTATCGTGCAGGTAGGTCATACAATGGGGCTAAAAATCATTGCAGAATATGTGGAAAATGATGAAATAGTTGAGTTGTTGAGAATGATATCGGTTGATTATGGTCAAGGGTATGGTATTTCTCGTCCTGAACCTTTAAATGAAATGCTTGAAATCCACATCTAAATTATTGTTTCAAAAGAGGCGGCAATCGTCATAATTCAATAAGATTAATAGGGGATAGGATGA
>CAZQTJ010000187.1:0-3511 GCA_964596035.1 uncultured Cocleimonas sp.
GCTATATTCGCTTTAAAAGATAGCTTTTAACCTGCCCTGCTTTGGTTTCTTTTAACACTCTTAAACCCCAGATTCCCCAGTCATGCGATTGTTCTTTTTCCTGTTCTAAATAGACTAATCCATTCGCTTTTAAAAGTTGTTGCTCGGTGATGCTGTTGAGTATGTTGGGTAGCAGGTTGTTACGAAAGGGTGGGTCTAGAAAGATAATGTCAAAGGGTTTGTCTGCTTTTAATAAGTAGCTTTCGGCATCGGTATTTTCTAGCGTATTTTCTGCTTTTAAGAGGCTTAGGTTTTGTTCTAATTGCTTGGCGGCGGCGCGGTGTTTTTCGATAAAAATAACGCATGATGCGCCGCGTGATAAGGCTTCTAAACCTAGAGCGCCGCTTCCTGCGAATAAATCTAGGCAGCGGGCATTAGCTATGCTGCTTTGTAACCAGTTGAATAGTGTTTCGCGCACACGGTCGGGGGTGGGGCGTAAGTTGGGCGCAGTGATAAAGTTTAGTTTACGACTGCGCCAACGCCCTCCGATTATGCGGAGGGTATTACTACTGGCTTTCTTGCTGTTTTTTTTATTGCGGTGCATCGGCAGTGGCTTTTTCTGGCTTCTTTTCGGTGGCTACTTGGGCTTCTTTTTTGCCGACTATGACGGTGAGAAATTTATCAGGGTGTAGGCGACGTGTGTAGGCATCAATAACGTCTTTACGGCTGATTTTGTCGATGGTCGCGGTGAAGGTATCAAGGTAATCTAGGGGTAAGCCGTAAAAACCGATCATTGCAATATAGCCAATAATGTCGTCATTACTGGCGGTTCTGAGTGGAAAGCCACCTGTGATATTGGTTTTAGAGGCTTGTAATTGCGCTTCACTGGGGCCATTTTTTTGGAAGTTTTTAACCACATCGCTTGCCACTTTTACTGCCTCATCAACTTGTGAGTTTTTGGTTTGTAGTCCGAGTAAAAAGGGTCCTTGCTCGCGCATAGAAATAAAGTAGCTATACACGCTGTACGATAAACCGCGCTTTACGCGCACTTCTTTCATTAAGCGCGAGGTGAAACCACTGCCACCTAAGCCATGATTGCCTAAATAGAGGGCAAAGTAATCTTTATCGCCACGTTTAGTACCTGGCTGTCCTATCATGACGTGTGATTGTGATGATGGGAATTCAATACGCACCACTTTTGATTCTGTTAATGGTTTTACTTCAGGGATTGCGGTCGCTTTTGCACCCACAGGTAAAACGGACGCTACTTTTTTTGCTAACGCTTCTGCTGCGCTTCTATCAATCGAACCAACAATGGCTAACTGTCCATTTTTAGCCACAAAATAGCGCGAGTAATAGGCTTTTAAGTCTTCAACGTGCATGGCTTTGATGGTTTCTTCGTTGCCATTTTGTGGGTTAGCGTAGGGATGATTTCCATAGAGATTTTTATAAAATGCTTTGCTTGCGATTGCCGCAGGGCTTTGTTTCTCAGCTTCTAAACCAACTAACGATTGCTTTACTAAACGCTTAAAGTCTTTCTCTGGAAAGGAGGCATTTTTGATAACATCCAACCATGTTTTCATCGCGCTATGTTGTTGCTCTGCTAAGGTGAGTGTGCGTAGGCTAATCCATGCCATATCACGCGCAGACCCTGCTGAAAATTCAGCGCCAACTGATTCAAACGCTTCTGCTATTTGATCTGCATTGAAGTCTTTTGTGCCTTTGTCGAGCATCGCAACGGTCATACCTGCAACGCCTAGTTTGTCGCCATCGCGTGCGCTACCCGCGTCAAAGGTTAGGCGTAAATCCATCATCGGTAATTCGGGTACGTGTACATAGTAAACCGCCAGTCCATTGTCGCTCATCCAATGTTGAATTTTAGGGGCGGCAAAGCTCATACTGCTTAGGCATATGCTAATAATAAATAAGGCGATATTTATAGGAAGTTTCATTGTTGTTATCATTTTGATTTCCCTTCTTCAGGTTTAGAAACTGATTTTATTTCTTGGGGGATAAGTTCGGCAACGGTAAGTTGGTCGTTGATTAAATATTTTTTGGCGACGGTTTGGATTTGCTCTGCGGTAATGGCTAAGATTTGTGGTACATATTCATCCATTAATTGATAACCAATACCCGTTGATTCTAAAGAGCCAAGCAGCGTGGCGATATGCTCGATAGAGTCACGCTCATACACTTCGGAGGCTATCACTTGTGCTTTAACTCGCTTTAACTCATCGGCTGTGACTAGGGTATCCTTTAGTGCTTTTATCTCTTTTAGTAAAGCATCTTTTAATTGCATTACGGTTGTGCCTTTAGCGGGCGTTCCTGTGAGTACAAATAAGTTTGGCAAACGACCATAGCCGTAATAACCCGCCCCTGCGCTTACTGCGATTTCTTGTCCACGAATAAGATGTTTTGATAAACGCGCGCTACTGCCACCGTCGAGAATCGTCGCTAATACTTCTAGGGCATAAGGCTCCCATTTTTCCACTTTAGCGTCACCGACAGCATCTATCATTCCTGGTGTTTTAAAGCCCATGCGTAAGCTAGGTACTTTGGCGGGGAGTTTAACTTGTAAATAACGCTCGCCAAACTGTTTCACTTCGGTACGAGGTTTTACGACAGGCAATTCACTTTTAGGAAGCTTAGAAAAATACTTTTCAGCCATAGCTTGGATGTTTTTAGGGTCAACATCGCCGACTACAACCAGTGTGGCGTTATTTGGTGCATACCATTTGTGATACCAAGCGCGTAAGTCTTTGACATCCATGGTATCTAAATCGACCATCCAACCAATCACAGGCGCACGGTAAGGGCTATTCAGAAAGGCGATGGCATTAAACTGCTCACGCATGGAGGACACGGGGTTATCATCGGTTCGCATTCTGCGCTCTTCTTTGACCACCTCGATTTCTTTTTTAAACTCATCGGCATCTAGCACTAAATTACGCATTCTATCCGCTTCGAGTTTAAAGGCGACTTCAATGCGGTCTTTGGCGATTACTTCATAGTAGGCAGTGTAATCTTGTGACGTAAAGGCGTTATTGCGTGCGCCATTTTCAGAAAGGATTTCTTCAAACCGTCCTGATGGCGAGGTTTTAGTGCCTTTAAACATCATATGCTCTAAAGCGTGGGATAAGCCTGTAATTCCCTCATGCTCATAACTTGTGCCAACCCGATACCAAAGCTGTAATACGGCAATGGGCGCACGTTTATCCTGTTTGACCAGCACCTTCATGCCATTATCCAGCATTAATTCATGGACTTTAGCGGTGTTATCAGGTGTTTGCTCGGGGGCTTTTTTGGCGAAAGCACTCCAAGGAAGAAAAAGAACTGCTACAAGCAGGATGCTGCGTGATATTATTCGATTCATTGATTTAGTCTATTTTTAGTTTTTAGAGACCGTTGCATGAAAAATATAGCAACGATCTCTTTTAGTAAATGTTCGCAGTACTGAGTATAAACGATGTTTCGTATATTTAAGAAAAAAAAGTCACAAGAAAAAATTGTAGAAGAGAAAGTTGCTGAAGAA
>CAZQTJ010000187.1:3611-4676 GCA_964596035.1 uncultured Cocleimonas sp.
AAAACGCCTGAACCTCAAGCGGTAGAAGTCGAACCACAGCTAATAGTAGAAAAACCGAAGGGCAAAACGACAAAAGCAGGTTTGTTCTCACGCTTAAAAAAAGGTTTGTCACGTACAGGGAGTTCTTTAGCGAAAGGTGTTAGCACTGCAGTTTTAGGCAAAAAACAGCTTGATGATGATGTGCTTGAAGAGCTAGAAACGCGCTTATTAATGGCTGATGTTGGCATGGAAGCCACCATGAAAATCATCGAGCAGCTTACCGCACAAGTTAAACGCAAAGAATTAGAAGATGTCGATGCCTTAATGCAGGCTATGCATAAGGTGATGATTGAGATACTACATCCTGTGTCTGAGCCATTAGAAATCAAAGCAGAGCATCACCCTACGGTTATTTTAATGGTCGGTATTAATGGTGCAGGTAAAACCACCACCATAGGCAAGCTTGCCAAACAATATCAAAATCAAGGCAAGTCGGTAATGCTTGCCGCAGGTGATACTTTCCGTGCAGCCGCCGTTGAGCAATTACAAGTTTGGGGTGAGCGTAATGATATTCCTGTCGTCGCCCAAGGCACAGGGGCAGACAGTGCCTCGGTTATTTACGATGCAATGGAGTCCGCCAAGGCTAAGGGTGTCGATATACTGCTTGCCGATACCGCAGGGCGCTTGCACACACAAGACAACTTGATGGAAGAGTTGAAAAAAGTAAAACGTGTCATGCAAAAAATTGACCCCGAAGCACCACACGAAGTCATGCTGATTATTGATGCCAGTATCGGTCAAAACGCCCTAGCCCAAGCCAAAGAATTCGATGCCGCGATTGGCGTGACAGGTATCACCGTCACCAAATTAGATGGCACAGCAAAAGGCGGTATTTTATTCGCCATCGCCGAGAAAGCCAAAATACCCGTGCGCTTTATTGGTGTTGGTGAAAGCATTGATGATCTGCAAGCGTTTGATGCTTATGAATTTGTTGGCGCGTTGTTAGCGGGAGAGGAGTAGCAAATTGTGATCGAAGAAATTCATATCCAGAACTTCAAGTCACTTTATGATTTAAAGATTAAGACA
>CAZQTJ010000188.1:0-4673 GCA_964596035.1 uncultured Cocleimonas sp.
GAGCGCACATCATATTTTTTTGCAGCTAAAGGCTGTTTCTCAAGATTAATAATAGTCAGTTGGGATATGTCGCCCGATTTTATCAAGCTACTCATATGGGCAAGTACGCTAGGACAGTGTGGGCAACTACTGCTAATAATAAGTATTGCTTCAATATTGCTGTTGTCGGTCATTGTTATCTCGGATAATTCTCTGGAAGTGTCATCTGCTTAGGTATTTTATTACGATCCCAGTGTTTAATAGCCCACTGCCAAATATCTTTTATGCTAGAAAAATTTTCAAGGCTAGGTGGTTTTTGTCCTAAAAAATCAAGTGTGGATAAAATGGTTTGGCGTTTTTTTCTTTCTCCAACCTCGGGAGCGTGATTTTGCTTGCTTAGTTTTTTGCCATCATTAGTGACGGCGGTAGGAAAGTGAAGATAGTTGGGCTGTTTGTATTGTAGGCATTGTTGCAAATAGAGTTGGCGGGGCGTGTTATCTAATAAATCAGAGCCACGCACGACTTCGGTAATATTTTGATATTCATCATCAACTACCACGGCAAATTGATAGGAAAACATCTTATCACTGCGCTTGATAATAAAATCACCAACTTCAGATTCAATACGTTGAGTCATTTCATTTTGGCAGTCATCATTAAAATAAACGAATGTGTCATTGGTTCTTAGTCGTATAGCAAACTGGGAAGGTTCAGAATGGCTTATTTTTTTGCGACAATAACCAGGGTAGATATAACCATAAGTGCCGAGAGGTGATTGGCTTTTTAAAAATTTACGGGTGCAAGAGCAAGGATAGACAAGTTCTTTTAATGATAGCAAAGCTTCTTCATAAGCTTCGTAACGTTGACTTTGATATAGAATGCTGTCGTCCCATTCGTAGCCATAAGTCTCAAGCGTGTGAATAATACTAGCGATACTATTTTCTTTGATACGAAATTTATCGACATCCTCAATACGCAATAGCCATTTTCCTTGTACTGATTTTGCACAAAGGTAACTCGCAGTCGCCGCAATGAGTGATCCAAAATGGAGAGACCCCGAAGGTGAGGGTGCAAAACGACCTATATATTGATGATTATTTTGTTGCTTGGATAGATGTTGTGGCTGTGAAAGCCGTTTATTTTCTATGGCAGCAGGTGAAGAAGGGGAGTCTTTAAATTGCTCTAGAATAGCGATGTTAAAAACTCCCATGAAGATTAAGCAATAATAGCTTATGCCATTTGACGTTCTTTAATCTCTTGCGTGGTTTTGCAATCGATACAAAGTTCCGCTGTTGGGCGAACCTCAAGACGTTGCAAACCGATTTCTATCCCGCAAGCATCACAATAACCATAGTCATCTGCATTGACTCGTGCGATGGTTTTTTCGATTTTACGTATTAATTTACGCTCTCTGTCTTTGGTTCTAAGCTCTAGTGCAAACTCCTCTTCTTGCGTTGCTCTATCAGCAGGGTCGGAAAAAGTTGTAGCATTCTCGCGCATTTGACCTACGGAACGTTCGGCCTCCTGTTCAAGTGCTTTTTTCCATTTTTGAAGAATGTTACGAAAGTGATCGAGTTGATCCTCTTCCATGTACTCTTCGCCATCCTGTAAAACGTAGGGTTCGATACCGTCTACAGGTAAAGCTGATTTACGATTAATTTTAGTTACAGTTGCTACAGTCATAAAATTGTTCTCCCAATTATGGAGGCCTTACACGGCTTCATCCTTAAAATAGCCCATTTTGTTAAAAACATACTTGACAAAAAATCCCAACTGATTGTAGCTGAATATTTGACCGAGTAAAGCTTTAAACTTATATGGGTATTAGTTTGGTTAATAAATACTCATTATTTTTATTTACTTGCTTATTTTTTGTTCTTTTTTCTCCTGTTTATGTCTTAATGTTGAGCACAATGCTCTAAAATCACTCTTTTCAATCCTTTGAGTGAGTGATTAAAATTTTATGGGTTTAAAATGGGGGGGTGTTTATTCGTTTTCAAAAAATAATTATTTTGTTAGAAAATCTCTGTTTGCATTGCTTTAAAACTGGTATAGCTAAATAAGCTAGTACTCCATCCATGTTTTCTTTCTTACAGTAGTATGTGGATTTTAATTGTTTTTAGTTTCATTAATTTTTATTAGCATTTCCTAAAGTCTAATATAAAACCAATGATATTAGATAATTAGTTTTTGTTAGCGGCGCATAGTATATTCTATATCCGTCTTTTTGTATATAAATTACACTAAAATATTTATCCTTTTTATATAAAGAGAGATACTAAGAGCCGATTAAATGGGCTGAATTAATGATAGAAAGTGAAGCTGTAATTTGATAGTTTGTTTTTTTTATCTGCCCAATAAAAAACTTCTGTGCAACTTTTTAAGGTCTTAACACTTTGATAAACAAATCAATAAAAAAGCAAGCAAGCAAACTTCGAGATCAGTTAAATTATCATAACTATCGTTATTATGTTTTAGATGACCCTGAGGTTACAGATAGTTACTACGATAAAATGCTCCGAGATTTACAGGCTTTAGAAGACGAATATGAAGCATTAAGAACATCCGATTCCCCAACCCAGCGTGTTGGAGGGAAGGTGTTAGATAAGTTTGAAGAGGTTAAACACCTGCTTCCTATGTTATCGCTAGGTAATGCTTTCTCATCTGAAGATGTCATTGCCTTTGAAAAACGATTACTTGATCGTTTAGATATTGATAATGACAGCCTAGACTTTATGGTAGAGCCAAAACTAGACGGGCTTGCCGTTAGTTTAATCTATGAGAAGGGTTTGTTAATACGAGGAGCAACACGAGGCGATGGGCAGTCTGGTGAAAATATAACCGTCAATGTTCGTACCATTAACTCAATACCTTTAAAGCTTATTGGTGATGATATTCCTTCTTTACTAGAAGTGCGTGGTGAGGTTTATATGCCTAAAGCATCTTTTGATGCTCTGAATGCTAAAGCGCGCGCAAAGGGAGAAAAAACGTTTGTTAATCCGCGTAATGCAGCAGCAGGGAGTTTGCGTCAATTAGACTCTAAAATCACCGCCAGTCGTCACCTTGCTATGTACTGTTATGCTATTGGTAAAACTGAAGGTTGGACTTTACCAGCAACACATAGTGAGTCAATGGCGCAATTATCCAAATGGGGATTTAGAATTTGCTCTGAAAATAAAGTGGTTTCAGGCGCACAAGCATGTATTGAATATTATGAAAGCATTGGTGAAAAGCGTGAATCATTAAAATATGAAATAGATGGCGTTGTTTATAAAGTCGATCGCTTTGATTTTCAAAAGCAGCTAGGTTTTGTGAGCAAAGCACCACGCTGGGCGATAGCACACAAGTTTCCTGCGCAAGAAGAAATGACAATACTGGAAGCAGTTGATTTTCAGGTGGGAAGAACAGGTGCTATTACCCCTGTGGCGCGTTTAGCACCTGTCTTTGTTGGTGGTGTAACCGTTACGAATGCCACCCTACATAATATGGATGAGATACAGCGTAAAGATGTATTAATTGGTGATACCGTCATTGTGAGACGAGCAGGGGACGTAATCCCTGAAGTTGCACGAGCCGTACCAAGCAAGCGTCCTCAAGATGCGCAGACTATTATTATGCCAAGCCATTGCCCTGTTTGTGAGTCGGAAATAGTGCAAATCGAAGGTGAAGCAAAAGCACGTTGCTCAGGTGGTTTGTACTGTCCTGCTCAAGCTAAAGAAGCCATCAAGCATTTTGCCTCACGTAAAGCGATGGATATAGATGGTTTAGGAGACAAACTGGTAGAACAATTATTTGATCAAAAGTTAATAGATAATGTAAGCGATCTGTATCACCTAAAAAAAGATCAAGTTATTGCTTTAGAGCGCATGGGTGAAAAATCGGCAGACAACCTTATAAACGCCTTAGAAGCGAGTAAAAATACGACATTACCACGTTTTATATACGCTCTAGGTATCCGCGAAGTAGGGGAGTCAACTTCTAAAGAGTTAGCTAATCACTTTCGCACCGATATAACAGACTTTTTAGAGGTGTTGCAAAATACAGATGCCGATGAATTACAATCAATAGATGACATTGGCCCTATCGTTGCAGAGAGAATAATGCACTTCTTTTCTCAGCCCCATAATATAGAAGTAATACAGACTTTACTTGCTGCGGGTATAAAATGGCTTACTCCAGAAAAAATAGAGGAAGAAAAGTTAAGTGAGACAGGTAATATTTATGTGCTGACAGGCGCATTCTCAGAAATTAAACGAGCAGAAGCTAAAATAAAGCTAGAAAGTCTCGGTGCAAAAGTAACAGGAAGTGTCTCGAAGAAAACAACCGCTGTTTATGCGGGAGAAAAAGCAGGATCTAAATTAACAAAAGCCGAAAAACTCGGTATAGAAGTCCGTTCGGAGGGCGATTTGCTGTCGTTGATCGGGGGAAAATAAAAAAGATAAAATTAAATGAAATAGCTGCTTGACAGTTTCGGCTATCATCCTTATTATGCCCACCTCAACGCGGGAATAGCTCAGCTGGTAGAGCACGACCTTGCCAAGGTCGGGGTCGCGAGTTCGAATCTCGTTTCCCGCTCCAAATTTAAAAAAGCCTTATCATTCATCTGATTAAGGCTTTTTTTATGATAGGGATATATTGAAAACATAAGCGTCATTCTTCGTTATTTAGTCTTTCCAAATAACAATTAATAATGC
>CAZQTJ010000189.1:0-4626 GCA_964596035.1 uncultured Cocleimonas sp.
ACCGTCACAAGGTATTGCCAAAGACGGCTGGGGAGCAACGCCCTTATCTGAAAAAAGCAGACCCAAACGCGCATGGATTGAAAATTTCGCATCAACAATTGATGTTGTTGCTGATGGCGATATAGATGATGCGATTAGCACCTGTGACAATATTGTGGGTGCAGGAAACTATTGTGTTGTTGAGATAAACAATACATCGACTGGTTTACCGTTAGAAATAACGCGTTCAAAAACCAAGTTGATTGCATCTAGTGACTTACTTCCTCTGTCTTGTGATGATAATGATAGTTTTATTTCTATTGGCAGCGACACAAAAGAAGTTATCCTAGAAAATCTCCAGTTTGAAGGACATAAAGCGGGCGATGAGGAAATATTTGCCATATTAATCGAAGGAAAAAATATTCAAAAAATACTCATCAAAAATAATATTATTAAGAATTTTGACAGTAACGCTGATGCTCATGGGATCGCGGTTTATGGTACAGGAAAAAAGAATAAACAAGCCATTCACGACATTATCATCGAAGACAATACACTCTCTAATATGCGGACAGGTTCTAGTGAAACGATTGCAGTTAACGGCAATGTAAGTCACTGGGAAATCAAAAATAATAGCATTGATAATGTGAATAACATCGCGATTGATGCCATCGGTGGAGAAGGAACATCTCCTACACGCAAACAGCACGGACGCATTTTACCAGGACGCTTAGATGCTGCTCGTCATGGGTTTATTGAAGGAAACTTCGTTAAAAATGTCAGCGATAATGGAATGTGGGTCGGTGCAATCTATATCGATGGCGCACATCATATAAAAATAGCCAATAATAAAGTCGAAAATGCACCTTTTGCTTATATGCTAGGCGCAGAGAATTGTATATCAACAAAGCATATTACCATGAGCAATAATAGCGCAGTAGACAGTATTTATGGCGATTTATACGTGGGGGGATATGCTAAAAAAGGCTATAAACACGATAAAAGCATCAACTGTAATCCACTCAGTAGCCACGACGACAATGAAGGACATGGCGATGTTAAGTTCATCACCGTCAGCGATAATCATTTTAACTCAAGCAAAAATAGCGAAAAATTAGTTACCATAGAATATAGAACCACACATGCCATTATTGCCGAGCCAAGCGTAGCGGCTATTAATGCCACGGGTAATGGAAGTGCAACAAAAGATGATAATGCGATAAAAAATAATAAAACAAATTAATCTCTTCAGATTCATCATTCAGCATTGTTGAAGTTAGCTTTGCGTGATATTATCGCGCCCTTTTATCGACCCTAAAAATGGTCATTATTGTAGTAACCTCCCTACTATTGGTGTTTTGCTGATTATAGGGTCTAATATGGAACTGAAAGAATATGTCTCTGAACGCAGAAACAAAAGCAAAAATTGTTGCGGATTTTCGCACATCGGATACTGATACTGGCTCATCAGAAGTACAAGTTGCGCTTCTAACCGCTAATATCAAGCACCTTACTGAACATTTTAAAACACACATTCACGATCATCACTCACGTCGTGGTCTCCTAAGAATGGTTAATCAACGTCGTAAATTGCTTGATTACTTAAACCGCAAAGATTCTACTCGTTACCAAGTGCTTATTAAACGTCTTGGTCTACGTCGCTAGAAGCTTCGTAGCACAATAAAAAACATCGCTTTTGCGGTGTTTTTTTGTATCTACAATACCCAAATAGTTAATACCAAATGCAAAAACCCCCTTTGTACTAATCAATCATTTGAGGCAATAAGGCTCCTACAAAGGTTTAATCAAAGAAGGAAGTAATATGTTTGATGTAGTAACAACTACTTTTCAGTATGGTGATAATACTGTTGAAATCGAAACGGGCGAGATCGCTCGTCAAGCAAGCGCAGCTGTTAAAGTTGATGTTGATGGAACCGTGGTATTTGTAACGGTTGTAGGAGAAAAGGATAGTGGTGAAGGTCGTGATTTTTTCCCGCTAACGGTAAATTACCAAGAGAAAGTTTATGCCGCAGGACGTATTCCTGGTAGCTTTTTTAAGCGTGAAGGTCGTCCTTCAGAGTCTGAAACATTAGTTGCTCGTTTAATTGACCGCCCTATTCGTCCTCTCTTTCCTGCTGGCTTCCAAAATGAAGTACAGGTTATTATTACTGTTATGTCGCTTAACCCAGAAGTGGGGACTGAAATTCCTTCGATGATAGGCACATCAGCAGCATTGGCAGCCTCTGGTCTACCTTTCAACGGCCCTATGGGTGCAGCGCAAGTTGGCTATATTGACGGCGAATACATCCTCAACCCTAGTAAAACGCAATTAGAAGCCTCTGAATTAGATCTTATGGTTGCAGGTACGGAAAAGGCCGTATTAATGGTTGAGTCAGAAGCAAAAGAGCTTTCTGAAGACATTATGCTAGGCGCAGTTGCATTTGGACATAATGAATCTCTTGTTGCCATCGATGCTATTAAAGACTTTGCAGCAGAAGTTGATGCTAAGTCTTGGGATTGGACTGCACCAGAGAAAGATACTGCACTTATCGAACAAGTTGCAGATGCTTGTGAAACAGCACTAACAGAAGCATTCCAAACTGCCGATAAAATGGAGCGTTACGCTAAAGTAGACCTTGCACTAAAAGCTGCAATGGATGCTATCCGCCCAGAAGGATCAGATGATGAGACGACACCTTCTGAAGCTGCTATTAAAGATGCCTTCAAAAGCTTAGAAAAGAAGATCGTGCGTAGCCGTATTATTGCAGGTGAGCCACGTATTGATGGTCGTAATAGCACAACGGTTCGTCCTATCGAAATTCGTACAGGCGTATTACCACGTACACATGGCTCGGTACTCTTTACCCGTGGCGAAACGCAAGCATTAGTCGTCACGACACTAGGCACAGCCCGTGACGCACAAATGATCGATGCGCTAGCAGGTTCTTATAAAGACCACTTCTTACTACACTACAACTTTCCTCCATACAGTGTCGGTGAGACGGGCTTTATTGGCTCACCAAAGCGTCGTGAAATAGGTCATGGTCGTTTAGCAAAACGCGGCGTACTTTCTGTTATTCCAGATCAAGAAACGTTCCCCTACACCATCCGCGTGGTTTCTGAAATTACAGAGTCAAACGGTTCAAGCTCAATGGCGAGTGTCTGTGGTACTTCCCTTTCACTCATGGATGCAGGTGTGCCAATTAAAGCACCCGTCGCAGGTATCGCAATGGGCTTAATCAAAGAAGGCGATGATTTTGCCGTACTCACCGACATCTTAGGTGATGAAGATCATTTAGGTGATATGGACTTTAAAGTGGCAGGTACACGTGACGGTATCAATGCACTGCAAATGGACATTAAAATCGACGGCATTACCCACGAGATAATGGAGCAAGCACTACAACAAGCCAGCACGGCTTATAACCATATTCTTGATGAAATGGACAAAGTAATCACTGCACCACGCGAAGAGATTTCTGAGTACGCACCACGCTATGTCACGATGAAAATCAATAAAGATAAGATTCGTGAAGTGATCGGTAAAGGCGGCGAGACAATTCGTGGTATCGCAGATGCAACAGGCGCACAGGTTGATATTGACGACAACGGCAGCATCAAAATATCGGCTGTTGACGGTATCGCAGCGAACGCAGCTAAGAAGATGATTTTAGACATTACAGCAGAAGCTGAAGTAGGCAAAATCTACGAAGGTAAAGTGGCAAAAATTATGGACTTTGGTGCTTTCGTTACGATTCTTCCTGGAAAAGATGGTTTGGTTCACATCTCACAAATCAGTGAAGAGCGTGTAGAAAAAGTAACAGACCACCTTAAAGAAGGCGATATGGTTAGCGTTAAATTGCTTGAAATTGACCGTCAAGGTCGTATGCGTTTAAGCATGAAAGAAGCAAAGACAGACGCAGGAAACGAGGCAGAAGAAACAGCTGATGAGTAATATCATCTTGTTCTTTTAGGTTTATAAAAAGGCTCCTGTTTAGGAGCCTTTTTTCTTGTCTATCTTTTATTATCTGCCTCATGCTGATTATTCCAAGGTTCTCTATCAGTATATCCATAACGATATAAAATAAGATATTGAAGTAACATGATAGGCACAAGAATGACAAACATAATAATAATAGTAATCACGCCAATACCACCTAAATCTAAATCAGTATAAAATATAGGCGCGTCTACAAACACACCCATTTCATTTTGAAAAACATCACTTACATCAGTAAACAATGAAGATATATCTACAAGCAGACTAATCGGAAGAAGCACCTTCCAAAAACCTTGTGTAAAAAACGCTTTTTTAAAAGCGTAGCCAAAGAGAGCTAGTAACACAAATAAATAGACCAACAAGTCCAAAATATCCATTAGCTGAAACGCTTCCCCCACAAACACGCTGTAAAAACCAAAAATATTTAAGATCAACATCAGCAGAAAAAACACCTTCCAGCCTAAACGCTTATCAGTGGCGCTTTCATCAATTCTAATATCTGCGCGAGGTGGCTCAAAAGGGTTATTACTCATCTTTAAACTCCAGTCATTTAATTGCACCTATATGACCATATTGGAACAAAAAAATCTTCTTAATCTATCAGCTGAATCCGTGAAATCACTACTGACATAGGTAACTTCTCATAA
>CAZQTJ010000190.1:0-4592 GCA_964596035.1 uncultured Cocleimonas sp.
GTCGCGAGATAAGCTCATACGATATTTTTGTCGGATGACGTTTTATTGCTACGCAGTAAAATCTTATCCAACCTACATTAATATATCTGCCCCGCTTTAAGTTGGTAGTTCGAGATTGCTTAACCATAAACACAAAGATACGCCGTCTCTTCATTAACGGTCACATCAAAAGCGCTATCGGCTGCTACCTCAAAAGATTCGCCTGTTGTATAGCTTGTTGTCGTGTCTTCACCTGCTAGTTTAATGCTGAGTGAGCCGCTAACAACGGTCATTGTTTCTTTTGCGGCGGTGTTGAAAACGTAGTCGCCAACGGCCATTACGCCAACCGTTGCGGGAAGCGTTTGGGTTTGAAAGGCGATAGATTTCACTTTGCCGTCGAAGTATTCATTGGTTTTAAACATGATGTTATTTTCCATTTTTAAGAGGGGGGGGTTAGATAGATGTTTGATGACCTACTTATATCTTTAGCACTGCTGATGGTTCATCCCATACGAATGTTTCAAGGTGTTGCAATGCTTGATATAGAGTAATAGCTTGCTTGGCTTCTCTGGCGGGTGTTTTTCTTGTGGATTTTAAAAAGGCATGGATAATTATCAAATGACCTTCAGATTTAGCAAAAAGTATCCGTGCAGACTCGTTACCGTTATCTACTCTCAGCTTATAAATTGTACCTTTATATTTCCATATTTTTGAGTTTAAGGCTTTAAGCTGTTTGCCATGATAAATATCACCATACTGTACATACGATTGAAATTTATTGTATATCTTAAAACAAAGCCCCTCTGATATTGTGTCGAAAAACGAATATAAAGGGCGAGTTGCTTTGTTTTTTTTGACTAAAAGTATTTTCATAACTTCATGCGGAAATATCTTGAGATGCTGATGAGTTAATGTGTGCCTCAGCACCAACCTATGATTTAATCGTGTAAAATAAACGTAACCGTTCACCTAGTCCCTTGAAATCTGCCATTTCTGCGTTAAAAAATGATCATTTACATCTGTAAACTCACATTTTTTGCCTTGAACTGACAAATTTCAAGGGGTAGTTGAACGGTTACAAATAAACAGATTTAACCCGTTTTCCCTGAGCCTTACATCGCCTGTATTTTTACAAGTTGTTCTTCTAACTGTGCAAGGGCGATTTTCTGCTCTTCGGCTTGTTTGCGGACTTGATCAACAACATTCGCGGGAGCTTTGTCGGCAAAGTTTGGATTACTTAAGCGTCCTTCTAAACCTTGTAGTCCTTTTTGTATCTTCTCGATTTCTTTGCTTAGGCGTGCGGTCTCTGCGTCTTTGTCGATAATACCTGCAAGTGGAATGAGTACTTTCATTTCTCCCACTAGAGCGGTGGCTGATTCAGGCGCTTCATCACCATCATTTAACCATTCTGCACTTTCAACTTTTGCCAGAGAGTTGATAAATATCTCGTTTTCATCAAAGGTTTGTTTGTCGGTGTCTGTCCAGTTTTGCAGTAGTATAGGCAGTGCTTTACTTGGCTTAATATCCATTTCTGAACGGATTTTACGAATGCCAATGATAAAGTTTTTAACCCATTCAAGTTGTAGGCTGGCAGTTTTATCTATCAAGTTTTCATCAGCAGCAGGGTAAGCTTCTAACATAATGGTATCGTTAGTTTTGCCTGTTAATGGCTTGATAGTCTGCCAGATTTCTTCGGTGATAAACGGCATAATAGGGTGTAGCAGGCGCAAGAGTGATTCAAGTACATTCACTAAGGTATGACGTGTGCCACGTTTTTCTGCGTCTGAGCAGTTATCTGAGAATAGAATAGGTTTCGATAGCTCTAAATACCAATCACAATATTGTCCCCATGTGAATTCATACAAAGCTTTGGCTGCAAGGTCAAAACGGTATTTTTCAAAATGTTCGGTGACTTCTATTGTCGTGGTTTGCAGTTGTGACAGTATCCAGCGATCCGCTAAGGACAGCTCCAGAGTATCATTAGCATTAAGCCCTACGTCTTTATCTTCTGTTTGCATTAACACATAGCGTGTTGCATTCCAGATTTTATTGCAGAAATTACGATTGCCTTCGATGCGTTGTAAGTCAAAGCGAATATCGCGTCCGTTGGAGGCTTGTGATGCAAAGGTGAAGCGTAGTGCATCTGTTCCATAAGCAGGAATGCCGTTAGGAAATTGTTGCTTGGTGGCTTTGCGGATTTTCTCTGCAAGATGTGGTTGCATCATATTACTGCTGCGCTTTTCGAGTAAATCTTCCAAAGAAATACCGTCGATAACGTCTAAGGGGTCAATCACATTACCTTTGGATTTTGACATTTTCTGACCGTCGCCATCGCGTACCAGTCCGTGCATATAGACTTCTTTAAAGGGGACTTCGCCATCCATGAACTTCATGCCAAACATGATCATGCGGGCAACCCAGAAGAAGATGATGTCAAAACCTGTGACTAAAACATTGGTGGGATACCATGTTTTCAGTGCATCAGTTTTTTCTGGCCAGCCGAGGGTAGAGAAAGGCCAAAGTGCGGAGGAGAACCATGTGTCTAACACATCGTTATCTTGGCGTAGCTTGAAATCATCGGCAAGCTGGTATTTTTCGCGTACAGCCGCTTCTGTTTTGCCGACGTAGATTTTATCGTTATCGTCATACCAAGCGGGTATACGGTGTCCCCACCATAGTTGACGCGAGATGCACCAGTCTTGAATATCGTTCATCCAACTGAAATACATATTTTTATACGCATCAGGGACAAATTTAATACGTCCGTCTTTGACTGCTTCTATGGCGGGTTCGGCAAGTGGGGCAACATTGACATACCATTGATCGGTAAGGTATGGCTCGATAATAGTACCCGAACGTTCACCGCGTGGAACCATGAGTTTATGGTCTTCGATTTTATCCAATAAGCCCAAGGCATCAAGGTCAGCAACAATAGTTTTGCGTGCCTCAAAACGATCTAAGCCACGGTATTTTTCAGGCGCGGTGTTATTGATGGTGGCATCAATGGTGAAAATATTGATTTTTTCGAGGTCATGGCGTGCGCCGACTTCGTAGTCATTAAAGTCATGTGCAGGGGTTATTTTGACGCAACCTGTTCCTTTTTCAGGGTCGGCATGTTGGTCGCCTACGATAGGAATTAAGCGACCCACTAAAGGCAGTAGAATATTTTTACCAATGAGATGCTGATAACGCTCGTCATCAGGATTAACTGCTACGCCACTATCACCTAACATGGTTTCTGGACGGGTGGTTGCGACGACTAAAAAGTCATCGGTCGCATTGCCTGTATTATCAGCGACAGGATAACGGAAGTGCCACATATGACCGTTTTCTTCTTCGTTGAGTACTTCAATATCCGAAACAGCGGTGTGTAGCGTGGTATCCCAGTTGACAAGACGTTTACCGCGATAGATCAAGCCTTCATCATAGAGTTGCTCAAACGTTTGTGTAACGGCGGCAGATAAACCATCGTCCATGGTAAAACGTTCACGCTCCCAGTCAGGCGATGCGCCTAAGCGACGTAGCTGTTGGGTTATTTGTCCGCCTGATTCTTCTTTCCACTCCCAGACTTTTTCAAGGAATTTCTCACGTCCAATGTCATGACGGCTAATGCCCTTAGCTTCTAGCTGGCGTTCGACCACCATTTGCGTCGCAATACCCGCATGGTCTGTACCAGGTTGCCACAAAGTATTATCACCCTTCATGCGATGATAACGGATAAGCGCATCCATAATAGTGTCTTGGAAGGCGTGCCCCATGTGTAGCGTACCCGTGACATTAGGGGGAGGGATCATGATGCAGTAAGGGTCACTGCTGTCATTACCTTGAGGGCTAAAATAGCCTTTATCTTCCCAGTGTGTATACCAGCGTTGTTCGATGTTGCTAGGGGCGTAAGTTTTATCCATGAGCTTTTATTTCTTATCTTGGTGAGGTGGATGAAAGGCGCGATTATAGCGTGAAATAAGTAGCTAGACTATTAGATATGTATGCCTAAATTATACAGAAAGCCATGCACAATGAGATTTTTAGCCTAAGCTTAGGTTGTGAGGAGAGTAATGTGAAATATTTTATACAAGCCAGTGTTGTAATGATGGTCGTGAGTGCTTTTTTAGTGGCGTGCAGTGAAACCGCGTCAACAGGAAATCTCGTTTGTCAATTGTCAGCTAAGGAAAAACAAACTTGTTCATCTGTTTTGAGCCTAGAGTCAGGTGTTTTACGCTTGAATGAGAATAAACATCGTTTTGTTTTAGAAGCAAATTATGATGCGTGTTTTCAGTCTGAAACGGTGAAGATGACAGGTGATTATCAACAGCAACCGCATCAATCGGTGTTTGATATGGAGTTATTAGCAAGGCATATAGAGTTTAAAAATAATACTGTTGAGCGATTTTCACGCACGATAGGACTTGTCACATTAAATAATACTTCTCTAAAAGGACGCTTTGTGGATATTTGGGCCGTCATTCGTACACATACGCAAGTTGTCGAAAATTTACCAAATATAGAAGTGAGTTGTCGCAAAGAAGGAATTAATAAATAAAAGGAGAGGGAAGAATGAACGTAAAACAACAGACCTATAAAGGTCATGACATCAAAATTGAAGATGATGAAAA
>CAZQTJ010000191.1:0-4583 GCA_964596035.1 uncultured Cocleimonas sp.
CTGGGATAAAAAAGCAAGTTAGAATCGGGAAGTTATTTCATGCTCGTTCCTAAGCGTCATATTGTTAAATTTCAGCATCTAAAACCGTCTGCCGTTAGTTTATCAACACTAACAACGCTCTATGATATAATTTCAATATATTCAAATCACGGGTTTAAACAATGGCTCAGGCTACTCCAAAATCAGCACAAAAACCAAAGCGTCGTTGGTTGCGTTATTTACTTGAATTCATCGTTATTATTGCATTGGTGTTTGCTTTTAGGGCATGGCAGCAACGTAATATGGTCGATGGTGTTGCGCCTGAAATTCAAGGTGTTTTAATGGATGGTAAAATCACGCAACTGAAAAATTATCGGGGTAAGCCCGTGTTATTGCACTTTTGGGCAACGTGGTGTCCTTTCTGTAAAGTTGAAGAGGGCAGTATTACGGGTATCGCTGAAGATTGGCCTGTCTTGACGATTGCGTATCAGTCGGGTGATAAAGCGGCTATCGAAAAGCATTTAAAAGAGCGAGGGCTTGAGAGTTGGGCGACTATTTCTGATCCTGATAGTCGTTTAGCGGAGTTATATGGTGTAACAGGTGTGCCCACTACCTTTATTATTGATGCGAATGGCAATATTCGTTTTCGCGAGGTGGGCTTGACTAGCTCGTGGGGTTTGCGCGCTCGCCTTTGGTATGCAGAGAAAATGCCACTTCCTGTGGCAAGTGATGATGTGACTAACGCTACGCCTGCGCAATAAAAACGTAAAGCGACGCGAACGGTGATGCTCGATAGACCTTATCCCTACTATCGCCTATCGACCTTTTATTTTTTCTTTTTTGCCGCGCTAGGGGTTTTCGTTCCTTATTGGTCCTTATACCTGCAAGACTTGAATTTTAATCCCGCTGAAATTGGCGAGATTATGGCGATTGCGATGGCGAGTAAGATTATCGCACCTTATCTATGGGGCTGGCTTGCCGATCATAATGGTAAACGACTTCAAATTATTCGCCTCACCGCTATTTTATCCTGTGTGTTTTTTGCGGCTATCTTTTTACGCTCTGATTATTTTTGGGTCGCGCTCATCACTGCTTTATTCGGCTTTTTCTGGAATGCTTGCCTGCCTTTATACGAGGCGCTCACACTTAATCATTTAGACGATAAAGTTGCCGAATATAGCCATATTCGTATTTGGGGATCTATTGGCTTTATTATTAGCGTTGTGATATTGCCTTTGGGTTTTGATCGCGATGGTTTCGTTATTATTCCTATTGTCTTGTTGTTCTTGTTAATTCTTATGGGGCTTTCGACCGTTATTATTAGCGATAAGCCTTATCCTATTGAGGTGGCATCACAGCGAAAAATCTGGGATATAGTGCAACAACCCATTGTGATTGCTTTTTTAGTGGTGTGTACGCTGCAAGTTGCAAGCCACGGCGCATACTACACTTTTTTTAGTATCTATTTAAAGAGTAATGCTTATTCACCCTTGTTGACGGGTTGGATGTGGGCTTTAGGGGTGATTGCTGAGATTGTTGTTTTTGTTGCCATGCACCACATATTACAGCGTTATAATGCAGGACTACTGTTGTTTTTAGCGCTGTTAGGCACGGCTATTCGATGGTTTTTGTTAGCTTATTTTGTGAGCTTTCTGCCGATATTACTGTTTGTGCAGATTTTACATGCCATGAGTTTTGGTTTATTTCACGCTGCGGCTATACATTTAGTACATGACTTATTTCCAGCGCGATTACAGGGACGAGGGCAGGCTTTATATGCAGGTTTATGTTTTGGCTTAGGTGGTGTGGTGGGTAATTTGTTGAGTGGTTACGCTTGGGAGCCTTTGGGCGCGACAACGACTTTTGTTGTTTCTGGATTTGTGGCTTTGCTCGGTAGTATCGTTGCGTGGTTTTTTGTCGCACAAAAAGAAGAAGGGAATAATGAAAGCTAAAAAAAGTCTGTCGGCAAGTCATATCACACAATATTTCAGCCCTAACTTTCAAGTGTCATCACAAGCTAAAATACACTGCTTTGCTTGCCTCGACTCAACGAATACATGGCTTAAAGATAATGGTGAATGTGGCGATGTGTGTATTGCAGAGCAACAAACTGCGGGCAGAGGTCGGCGTGGAAAACAATGGCTATCTCCGAATGTGGAGAATATTTATTGCTCTGTAAAGTGGTGTTTTAAGAGCGTACCAGCACATTTATCCTTGTTAAGTTTGGTTGTTGGTTTATCCATTGTGAAAGCGCTCGAAAAAATCGGCTTAACAGAACATGGCGTAAAGTGGCCCAATGATATTTTTTGGCATCAACAGAAAATGGGCGGGGTACTTATTGAAGCTATTTCGTCATCATCCAAAAAATATGAGCAACAAGTGGTGATCGGTTTTGGTTTGAATGTCAATATGCCAGAATCTGCTGGAAAGCTTATCGACCAACCGTGGGTGAGTCTTAATAATGTGCTGGGTGTGACGGTGAATCGTCATCAATTATTGGCTTATGTATTGGAATCCCTTACTCAAGAATTGCGCAATTTTGAAGCGTTTAATATTCAGCAATTTCAGCATGATTGGCAGTGCTGGGATGTGTTGAAGGGTAAAGAAGTGCGAGTTCTACAAGAGCAACAAGAAGGCAGTGGGATTGTTGAAGGAATAGATGGGCAGGGAAGAATTGCTATTAAGCTAATATCAGGGGAGGTCAAGTATTATACGTCCGCTGAAATTCGCTTGAAAAAATAATGACCAGACTGGAGTTAGCTTATTTATGATTTTATTGGTTGATGCAGGCAACAGTCGAATAAAGTGGTCGCTACTTTATAAAGGTGGTCGTTCTGAACAATCTGCACAAGATTACACGCAACATGCTGCTGATATTATTTTACAAAGACTGATTCAGAAGAACTTAGAACAATCAAGCAGCGAAAAAAAAATCACACGCATCCTACTTGTGTCAGTATTAGGAGCCGATTTTAGCCATAAAGTAGAACAGCACTGCCAAAATTTAAAAATAAAATTGCAGATTGTACGCTCAACAGCAAAAGCCTATGGCGTAATCAATGCTTATGATGATGCAATGCTTCTAGGCGCAGACCGTTTTGTGGGGCTAGTTGCAGCGCATCATTTAAGAGCTAATTATCACTGTATTATTGTGAGTTGCGGGACGGCAATTACCATTGATGCGATCACAGCGACAGGACAGCATCTAGGAGGTTTAATTTTACCAGGATTACAGTCGTTTTCTGAAAATCTAATCAAAAAATCAGCGCTATTAAAGACACCTAACTCAGCAAGAACCACGTTGTTTGCTACAAATACTGCGGATGCAATTACCAGTGGTAGTATTTATGGTTTAGTTGAGGCGATAAATGGTATATCTTCTCGTATGAAAGGAAAGCTTCTTGAAACTAAATGCTTAGGAGAAACAACAAAAAAAATGACTTCAGTGCAAATAATACTCTGTGGTGGTGATGCAAAATTAATGCATCATTATCTCTCTGACTCAACTCAAAGAGAAGATGACTGGTTGATGCAGGGCTTGCAATTGATTGCAGAGTTTACCTTTCCATCATTAAAAAAGTAACAATGATGCGTTTTCTGATTCTTATTCTCATTGCTGCTAATATTATCTATTTTATATTAGCTTTTCTCTTTGGTAACGCGGCTTATGTGCCACCAGCGGCTATTAAAAAAGGCATTCCTGCAATTGAATTATTGGATAATAAAAAATCAGAAAATGGCTCTGTAAAAAAAACACGATGCTACACTTTAGGCCCTTTTAATAGTGAAAAGGCGGCTAAGTTGGTGGCTCGTCAGTTGAATGATTTTGGACTTTCTGTCGATATTCGTCGCCAAAAAACGATGGAGACATTAAATTATTTGGTTTACTTGCCAGCTCAAAATACCCGTCAAGATGCTTTGAAAATAATTGATGATATAAAGAAAAATGACATAAAAGATTATCAACTAATCGAATCAGGACCCTACGAAAATGCTATATCATTTGGCTTCTTTGATGACTTGAATAAAGCACGTCGCCATTCTGAGTATATCCGCTATTTGGGCTACGATTCACGTTACACAGAGCAAAAAGCAGTGCAGGAAATATTTTGGTTGAATTATGACGAACAAGCCAATGTAAGCGCGCCTGTATTGCAATGGAGTCATACTATTGATCCTAGCTCTATTGTGCAAAGAATTCCACGCTGGTGTGATTTTTAAGCTAGACGGGGGGTAGAAGGGAAGAAAATAATAAAGAGTGAAACCAAGTTGCCGTAAGCTTAGCATTGACCTTGAACCAGTAAGGTTCAAGTGGGATCTTGTTAATGTTTATTAGGCTTACCACCGCAGCGGTCATGCACACAAAACATTCGTCAAACCCCGAATTTCGTAATTAGGCTCAAGGGATTTCCCACCAAGCTTACGAACAACCCAGAAGTCACTCATAGGGAATATACTAGTACAAAAAACCGCTTTTGTTAAGCTCCAATTATCAGAAAAAATCTATTTTATTGGATGTTCCTGATTCAGTGACCTTACAGATTCAGGTATCAGTAAAGCAGGTTAATCATAACAATTAAGATCACTAAGAATAATAAGGTCAT
>CAZQTJ010000192.1:0-4560 GCA_964596035.1 uncultured Cocleimonas sp.
AACTCAATAGATAGACAAGATTAAGCTTGGCTATCTTCACTATACTCAAACGAGTCTGAGAATAAATTATCTGCTGATAGTCCTTGTTGGGTAAACCGCTCTTTGGCGGCATTTATCATTGGCGGTGGTCCTGCCATGTACACATCGTAGGCGGATAAATCACTAAAATCTGTTGCAACGGCTTCATGCACAAAGCCTTCTCTGCCTTCCCAATCATCCTCTTCGTTGGCATCCGATAGCACGGGTACATAATGGATATTTTCATGTTGATATGCCCATTTCTTGGGTAAATGGTCGCTGTATAAATCTTGCTTTGCGCGCACGCCCCAGTAAATTGTCATCTCTCGCTTATCGCCTTCTTCTATTAGTTTTTCTACCATTGATTTAATCGGTGCAAAACCTGTGCCGCCTGCTATCAATATCAGGGGTCGCGTTGTGTTATCTGCAATAAAAAAAGTACCTAAAGGGCCGTTAATACGCACTAAGGCTTTTTCTTTCATTTCGTTAAAGACATGCGAGGTGAAATACCCCCCTTCTAATAAGCGTAAGTGCAGTTCTAAATATTCATCATTGCTGGGCGAGTTCGCCAAGGAGAAGGAGCGACGTTTACCGTCTTTAAGAAGAAACTCGATGTATTGCCCTGCGCGAAACTGTAGGCGTTCGGTTGCGGGTAATTTGAGCGTCATTTCCATGACATCGTGCGATAATTTACGCAGTGATTGCACTCTCGCGGGCAGTGTTTTTACTTCAATATCTGCCGCTCCTGTAATTTCTCTTACTTCTATTTCCAGCGATGAGGTGGCTACCGCAGAACAAAAGAGTGCTTTACCTTGCTCATGCTCATGTTCCATCAAACTCAGGGGCAAGCCTTGAGGATATTCTACCGTGCCAGATAAGACATTGCCTAAGCAGGTACCGCATGTGCCACTGCGACAGCCATAGGGAAAGGAAATACCTTGGCGCAAGGCGGCATCCAGAATGAACTCTCCTTTTTTAACGGTAAATTTATGACCACTCGGCTGTACGGTAACGTCAAATGACATGGATTTTTCCTACTTAATTTTAGACAAAAACACCACTATAAATATCTGACATGAATTTGTCATTAATTAAGGGTAGAATGCCCCGCTTAATAAAAAAACAAACAGGATAAATTGTGAACCAGATCCATGTCCCACGACGTAAAACCATGCTACTTATTCTTGACGGCTTTGGTGTTAATCCCAGTAAGAAAAATAATGCTGTTTTTGAAGCGAATACACCAAAATTAGACGAATATTTTAGCAAATATCCACACACTACTTTGCAAGCATCTGGCAAGTCGGTTGGCTTACCAGAAGGGCAAATGGGTAATTCTGAAGTGGGACATTTTACCATTGGTTGCGGTAGCGTTATTCGTCAAGACCTTGTACGTATTGATGATGCCATTATCGACGGCTCTTTTGCAAACAATGTTGTGTTACGCAATACCATGTTGCAAGCGAAAAAAAATAATCGTCCTGTGCATTTAGTTGGTTTGGTTTCGGATGGTGGTGTGCATAGCCATGTGAATCACCTCTGCGCTTTAATCGGCATGTGTAAAGAAATGGGCGTTACCCCTGCCATGCACGTAATTACTGATGGACGTGATACTTCACCAAAGTCCGCCATTCGTTTTGTTAAACAACTGTCGGATTCTTTAGAGCAATTTGGCGGCAAAATATCGACCTTAATCGGACGCTTTTACGCGATGGATCGTGACTCTCGCTGGGATAGAACTAAGCTGGCATGGGATATGATGGTACATCGTGAAGGTAAACCCATGACCGATGCAGTCGCAGCCATTGAAGCAGCCTATGAAGAGGGTCAAACCGATGAGTTTATTCTGCCGCATGTGATGGAAGGCGCTGAAACCATCCTACCGAATGACTCGCTTATCTTTTTTAACTTCCGTAATGATCGCCCACGTCAGTTAGCCGAAGCACTGGGTATGGGAGCTGAATTTACAGGTTTTGACCGTGGCAATTATGATCGCATTGTTGTCACCTGCTTAACCGAATATGATAAAAAATTATTAGCTCCTGTTGCTTTCACACCTGAACGTCCTGGTACAAATTTATCGCATACCATTAGTCTCTCTGGCTTTAAGCAGTTGCATTGTGCCGAAACGGAAAAATACGCTCACGTCACCTTCTTTTTTAATGGTGGACGCGAAACACCTTACGCAGGTGAAGACCGTATTATGGTTGACTCGCCACGAGTAGAAACCTACGACGAATGCCCAGAAATGAGCGCCAAAGAAGTGGCTGATAAGGTCATTGATGCGGTTAATGAACAAAAGCATTCTTTTATCGTCGTCAACTTCGCCAATGGCGATATGGTCGGTCATACCGCCATGCCTGATGCCATCATCAAAGCCGTAGAAGTACTCGATACCGAAGTCGGTCGCGTCTTAGACGAAGCAGTCAAAAATGATTACTCGGTCATCGTTACCGCCGACCATGGCAACTGTGACGAATATATTGACCCCTTCACAGGCGAGCCAAGCACACAACACACCGTTTACCCAGTGCCTTGCGTCATCATCGACAAAGACTTTTGGCAACTACGCACCAGCGCAGGTTTAAGTAATATCGCCCCAACCGTCTTAGAACTCATGGGCTTACCCAAACCAGATGCGATGGAATGTGACTCTATTTTATTAAGAAAAATGGATCCTGCTAATCGACCTGCGGATTATTGATTCCTACCTACCCCATCCTGCTCCTTTTTTATAAAGGGAGGGGATATTCTGCCAGTTATACAGAAACCTCCACTCCTTCTTGAACTTCATGGCATTATCTTCCCTCTTACTTTTTTAATAATAAAAATTCGAGCCGTGCTATGCATAAATTTCTCCTTTTGTTTTTATCACTTTTTCTCTTGTTTTCTTGTAGTTCTAAACCTCAAATACCGCAGAAGACATTTAGATCTCATGCCAATACAAATGAGGAACCCTTTGATTTTCGGGGAACCTTAGCTAGTCATAACGCTGTGCGTTCTCAGTTGGGCTTAGTGCCGTTGCGTTGGTCGAATAAGTTGGCTCGATATGCGCAGCAGTGGGCTGACCATCAGGCAAGTACACAAAATTGTGCGATGCAGCATCGCCCGCATCAAGCAGGGCCTTTTAAGCAGATTCATGGTGAGAATTTGTTTTGGGCTAGTCCTAAACGCTGGTCGGATGGCAAAACGGAGTTGCAAGAAATTAGCATCGGCGAAGTGGTAAAGGCGTGGGCTGATGAGGTGGTGGATTATGACTACAATACAAATAGCTGTCGCGCTGGTGAGCAGTGCGGTCACTATACGCAGATTGTTTGGCGTGAAACGCGTGCGGTAGGTTGTGCTATTGCGGTTTGCCCAGACCAGTCTCAGTTATGGGTGTGTAACTATAACCCTCCTGGCAATTATATTGGTGAGAAGCCGTATTAATATTTTCTTCCTTAAAATTTGCGGGTAAATTGTTGTGCTGTCGCGGTGATATTATCGGTGGCAAACAAGCTACTGATAACGGCGATCATATCCGCGCCGTTATCAATTAAGGTGCTGGCATTATCTAATGTAATGCCTCCGATACAACAGATGGGTAGCGATATTTCTTGTTTTGCTTGTTGTAGTAACTTTATTCCTGCTCTTGGGGCTTGGGGCTTAGTGGGGGAAGCAAAGAAACTCCCAAAGGCGACATAGTTAGCGCCTAGTTTTTCTGCTTGTCGTGCAATTTCAATATCTTGATAACAAGTCACGCCTATCATTGCTTTATCACCCAGTTGCGCTCTTGCTGCTAAAATCGAGCCATCATCTCGCCCTAAATGTACGCCGTCTGCCCTTACTTTTTGAGCTAGTTGAATGTCGTCATTAATAATAAAGGGGGTGTTAAATTTTTTACAGAGTGCCGCTAAAGCCTGTGCTTCTTGTTGTTTTTGTTGGGAACTTGCCTGTTTATTGCGGTACTGCAATATTTTAATACCTCCCTTTAAGGCTAATGTGACATTTTCAATTAAATTTTTAGAATTGCTCTCTGTTATTGCGTAAAGTCCTTTCATAAACACCCTATGATTCTGTTAAGATTGCGTGAATCTTATCTGCAAGTGGTGTGGATAAATACTCAATTTTTCAATCTGGATGGATTATGTCAAGACAAAGCGCTTTCGATTACGATGAACTTATAAAATGTGGACACGGCGAACTTTTTGGTGAGGGTAACGCACGTTTGCCAATGCCTAATATGCTAATGATGGATCGTATTGTCGAAATACATGAAGATGGCGGCGAGTTTGGCAAAGGCTATATGGTTGCGGAGTTAGATATTAACCCTGAGCTTTGGTTTTTTGATTGTCACTTCCCAACTGATCCTGTGATGCCGGGTTGTTTGGGTTTGGATGCTATGTGGCAGTTAATTGGCTTTTTCTTAGGTTGGCTGGATAACCCAGGACGCGGACGTGCTTTAGGCTGTGGCGAAGTTAAATTTACAGGACAAATTTTACCGACAGCAAAAAAAGTCACTTATCGCATTGATATGACGCGGGTTATTTGCCGTCGTTTGGT
>CAZQTJ010000193.1:0-4532 GCA_964596035.1 uncultured Cocleimonas sp.
TTTTTCATCTTTTAGCATTGTCATTAAGTTGAGAAAAAGTTTTAAATGCTCAACGGTTGGCGCGTCAAAAGGTACAGGAATATGAAAATAGTTCATACCTGCTTCGCTAACTAAACCGCCCTCTTCGTAGAGCGCATCGGTTGAATCATGCATCGCGATATTTATTACATATTTAAAACCAGCCTCTGCGATAGCATCAAACTGCATTGGGTTTGGCTGTCCTGAAGATGCTAAATTTTCGTTAATAGGAATGTAGTTTAAACACGTTGTTTCTGGACTATTCGTCATATAGCGGGTTATATTTTTCATTGTTTAGGCTCCCTTAGCCTTATCCAACAAATGAATCCAGTGTTTCACAGGGGTTTTCGTCCGTTCTTGCAGGTGTGTTTGACACCCTATATTTCCCGTCACAATCATTTCGGGTTGATCAGCCTCAAGATTGTTTATCTTGTTGTCGCCTAGTTTTGTTGATAAATCGGCTTGTAGAATGGAGTAAGTTCCTGCTGAACCACAGCATAAATGAACATCTTTAATTGGGTTTAATTGATAACCACAATCTGTCAGTATTTTCTCTACCACACCTGTAATTTTTTGCCCGTGTTGCAGTGTACAAGGTGGATGCCAACTTATTGTTTTTGATTCTTTAGATGCGAGCGTACTGTAGTCTTCATTTGCAATTATTTCGGCGATGTCTTTGCATAAAATGGAAATATGACGAGCTTTTTCGGCGTATTCTGCGTCATTTTGTAGGTACTGATAATAATCTTTAATCATTACCCCACAACCACTAGCTGTTGTTACAATCGCTTCTGCACCACTTTCTATCTCTTGCCACCACACATCAATATTGTGCTTCATCATTGCAATGGCACTGTCTTCTTTGCTCAAGTGCAAGCTCACCGCGCCACAGCACCCCGCTTTTTTGATATTAACGAGCGTAATGCCTAACTTATCTAAAACTCTTGCCGTTGCACTATTAATATCAGGTGATAATACGGGCTGCACACAACCGTCAAGTATCAACATGCGGCGTTGTTGCTGTGTTTGTGGCCATGCTCCTTGAGCAACTTTAGCGGGCATTTTACGGCGTATTTTTTTTGGCAAAAACAGCGAGAACAATCGCCCTGAGCGTAATAAAAATTTAAACCGTCCACGATACGGTAGGGTATTTGCTAAGGCATCGCGTACAAAACGTTCTTTAAAAGGACGCTCTGTTTTTTCTTCAATATACTTTCGACCTATCTCTAACAAATGAGCATACTGCACGCCTGATGGACACGTTGTCTCGCAGTTTCGGCAAGTTAAACAACGATCCAAATGCGTGCGGGTAGAGGCTGTCACCTCAGCACCTTCTAGCATTTGTTTTATGAGATAAATACGTCCACGAGGACCATCATTTTCGTCGCCTAAAATTTGGTAGGTGGGACAGGTGGCATTACAAAATCCACAATGGACACAGCTACGTAAAATCTTATCTGCAACCTGACCTTCAGTGGTTTGCTTAATACTATCAACTAAGTCTGTTTTCATTAAAGGTCTCGGTATAAACGCCCAGGATTAAAAATACCTTGTGGGTCAAGTTTGCGCTTTAAGCTTTTATGTAAAGCAAATAATTCAGGTGCTAAAATAGGGAAAGGAGGCACTTCAGGTAGTAGTTTTTGCCCTGTAAATAAGGTTGCATAGCCTCCATGACGACCTGCAACACTACGGATGATATTAGCAGGGGCATTACTGCTCACCCAACGTTGCCCACCACTCCATTCTGTTAGCAAGTTACCTTCAAAGCGCGCAACAACAGGGGCGCTCGCAGGTAAAGATAAACGCCACAGGGGTTTAGTGACTTCACTGAAAAAAGGATGCTGATGATGACGTATTGACTGCCAAAACATCGTGGCATTATCTAATAAAACAGCCGCTGGCAACGACTCAAAATATTGCATCGCCACGCCTAAGGTAATATCTGTCCCTGATAGACGCACCGTGAGTTTATCGTCATACCAAACCGTTGCAGTCAAGGGTAAATGTTGCATACGCCACTGCTTATAATATGCTAAGGATTCTTCTTGACTTGCGTCTATGACCACCGTTATTTCTTTCTCTGGTTTAGGTAATACACGCAAAGAAACGCTCAGGATCACACCTAATGTTCCCATCGAGCGCACCATCAAACGCGACATATCATAACCTGCCACATTCTTCATGACCTGTCCGCCAAAATGTACGATTTTGCCATCGCCATTAATCATATCCACACCCAAAATGGCATCACGAATAGAACCTGAAAAAGCACGTCGAGGACCCGATATTCCCGCTGCGACCACCCCGCCGATTGTACTATTAGGTGCAAACTGCGGTGGCTCAAATGCCAATATTTGTTGCTTACTTTCAAGCAATGCTTCTAAGTCTTCTAAGCGTGTCCCTGCACGTACCGTAATCGCCAGTTCGCTAGGGTCATAGTCAGTCACTCCGACATGATGCCTCATTTCGAGGATGTTAGAGGTTTCAGCCGAAGCCCGTCCATAGAAGGACTTACTTCCCCCGCCACGAATGACTAAAGGTGAACGTAAATCAATGGATGATTGCACTTGTTGTTGCAATGCTACACTCATGTCACGATCAGGAATGGTAGTAGAAATAATATTAAGCGCCATAAGAGATACTAAAAACGTGGAATTTCAGGGTGGGGTAATTCGCCATTATGGACGTGCATTGCACCCAGTTCAGCACAACGATGCAAGCTAGGAATTGCTTTACCAGGATTAAGCAATTCATAAGGATCAAACGCATCTTTGATATTATGAAAATGTGTTAATTCATCTTCATTAAACTGCACACACATTTGGTCAATTTTTTCATGTCCAACGCCATGCTCTCCCGTAATCGTACCGCCCATTTTAACGCATAGTTCTAAAATATCAGCACCAAAACGCTCTGCTTTATGTAACTCACCGTCCTGATTTGCGTCAAATAAAATTAACGGATGTAAGTTGCCATCACCTGCATGAAACACATTTGCCACACGTAAACCATAGTACTCAGATAATGCTTTAATTTCAGCCAAAACCTGCGCGATATGCTTACGTGGAATCGTCCCATCCATACAGTAATAGTCAGGTGATATACGCCCTACCGCAGGAAAAGCGGCTTTACGACCTGCCCAGAGTTTAGCTTTATCTTCGGTAGATGATGCCATGACCACACTGCTTGCATTGGCGGCTCTTAACGTATCTGCCACAATGCTTACCTGCTCATTCAGTTGCGCCTCATTACCATCTAGCTCACACAGTAAAATCGCTTCCGCATCTAGCGGATAACCTGCATGAGCAAAATTCTCTGCTGCTTGAATCGCTAACTGATCCATCATTTCTAAACCTGCGGGAATCACACCCGCAGAGATAACCGCAGCAACAGCATTGCCCGCATCTTCAATACGATCAAACGCTGCCATTAACACCTTTGTTGCGGGGGGACGAGGTAATAATTTAACTAAAACTTCGACAATCACCCCCAGCATACCTTCCGAGCCTGTGATCAAGGCTAATAAATCATAACCAGGTGTGTCTAAGGTGTTAGACCCTAGCGTAATAAGATCACCGTCAACCGTTACAATCTTCACTTCTAAGACGTTGTGAACGGTTAAACCATATTTTAAACAATGCACGCCACCTGCATTTTCGGCAACATTACCGCCGATAGAGCAGGCTATTTGGGATGATGGATCGGGTGCATAATACAAGCCATAAGGCGCGGCAGCTTCAGAGATAGCAAGGTTGCGTACTCCTGGTTGCACGCGCATTGTCATATTGTCATTATCAATCTCTAATATTTGATTAAAACGAGATAGCCCAAGGATAATACCGCCTTCATGGGGTAATGCGCCGCCTGACAAGCCTGTTCCAGCACCTCGCGCCACCACAGGAACTCGTAAACTTTCGCACACACGAATAATTTTTTGCACTTCTTCTATCGTGTTAGGTAAAGCCACTGCTAATGGCAAGCGCTGATAAGCAGATAGCCCATCACACTCGTAGGGTTTTAAATCTTCTTCAACGGTCAACAAGTATTCTTCTGCAAGAATTTCTCGTAGAGCCAACAATAAATTTTTATGCGCTTCGGGAGAGGTAATCATAGACGTGACATTTTATATGGGTTTGTTATGAGATACACTAACAAAATAAATATTAACCAGAGTAGAATATGACAACATCTGCATTACAAATATTTGCTATTATGATCGGCGGTGCAATAGGTGCTGCCATGCGCTTTATGGTATCGAACGGGGTTTATAGCTTATTAGGTCGTGAATTCCCTTATGGTACATTAGCCGTCAATATCATCGGCTCATTTTTTATGGGGCTACTCACCGTGATGATATTAGAGCGCGGCGACTTTGATCCTCTGATTAAATTAGCTATTTTAGTGGGTTTTTTAGGTTCATTTACGACCTTTTCAACCTTCTCGATGGATACCTTAGCATTAATTAATGACGGCGCATTACTTCGAGCTTTTATCAATATGATAGCGAATGTTGT
>CAZQTJ010000194.1:0-4514 GCA_964596035.1 uncultured Cocleimonas sp.
TGCTAAACCAATATCTTACGCCCTGTTATCCGCATTGACCTCACGGATTCAAGTATAGTTTATGAGAAGTTACGAAATATAATCATAATACAATGATATTATTGTTTATTTTGTGATTTTTATCACGTTATTCAATAAGCAGTAGCGACTATCAATTTAAGGCGGGACAGCTAATGTTTAAGCTATTCACCTGCAACCTTAAGTTGGTAGTCCAGTATTCTTGATAACCACCCAACATTACTTGTAAATCACTATAGAATCCAAATAAAAAAAGAAAACTATTCTCCGCTAATGGCTTAAAAAATGGTGACCAGTTGCAAGCATCAAATATAGAAGACCTCATGCTTTACGCCAAAACATGATCATCAGCAGAGCGATAATTGCCCCACCCACATGAGCAAAATGCGCCACACCTCCTCCAAAAATAGAGAAGCCAGTTACGCCAGAAAACAAGTCCAAACTAATTAACGCAGGTACAAAATACTTTGCTGCGATTGGGTAGGGTATAAAAATCAACATTAATTTATGATTTGGAAAGTTGAAAGCAAAGGCAACCAAAATACCATAAATAGCGCCCGAAGCACCGACCATTGGTGTTTGAAAGGTACCGATTAATTGCCGTGCTTGGGCTTCTGTTAATATATTGGTGGGATAGACACCTTGTTTGATCATGTCGTTAATATCAACATGACTTAAGCCTGTGTCTGTCAGCAACGTATAAATGCTATTAAATTGATAATAATTTACTGCCGTATAAATCGCTGCTGCGCCTATACCACAAACAAAGTAAAACAATAAAAAGTATCGTTTTCCCCAGATAGCTTCCAAGTGCGATCCAAACATCCATAGCGCCATCATATTAAACAATATATGCATAAAACCGCCATGCATAAACAGGTGCGTTACAAACTGCCACCCTCTAAAATGCTCATTCTCAGGAAAATAAAGCGCTAACAATTGTGTCAAATCAAGCGAACGATCGATATAAAAGATCAGAAGATTAATTCCAATCAATACCATGACGGCGTTTAATGTTAGCTTCATAGAGATACCTAGGTTTTTGATTCCGTTCTTTATATTTTATTAGTTTGCAACCAATGCTCTAACAAAGCCATATGCCATAACTTACTGCCTTGGATGCGTGTTAGGTAATCTTCTGGTTTTTTGAGTAGTTTTTCGACATAGCCACGCTGGTATAAACCTCGTTCTCGACATTGTTGTGAATTGAGTATATCGCTCATAAAATCTAAAAATTCTCCGCGTACAAATTTTAGAGCAGGTACAGGGAAATAGCCTTTTTTGCGGTCAATCACGCTATCAGGGATAAGCCCTCTGGATATTTCTTTTAATACGTATTTACCCCCATCTTGTAGCTTCATATGGGGTGGCATTTTAGCGGCTAGCTCGACTAACTCGTGATCTAAAAAGGGAACGCGTGCTTCCAAGCCCCATGCCATTGTCATATTATCGACGCGTTTTACAGGGTCATCGACGATTAAGGTGGTGGTATCTGCACGCAATACTTGGTCGATAAAGCGGTCTGCTTGTGGTTGCTCTAGTAGGGCTTTCATGGTTTCTGCGGTGTAGTCTCGCCCAATATAGTCTGGCATTAACATCTCTGCCATTTCATCGTGGTCGCGGTCAAAATAGAATTGCCTAAAACGCGCTAACGGTTCGCCTTTGGCTTGGTGCATTTTGTTGTACCAAAAATAACCGCCAAACACTTCATCAGCCCCCTGCCCTGATTGCACTACTTTTACGTCTTTCGCTACTTGCTCAGAGAGTAGGTAAAAACCGATTGCATCTTGTCCAAACATGGGTTCCGACATATTAGCAATGGCTTCGGGTAAGCGTGTAAGGGTATGTTCATTGGGGATATGTACTTTGCTGTGATTGGTGTTAAAACGCTCTACCACGGCATCGGAAAATTCGTATTCATTGCCTTTTTCTTCAGGCTGATCGTCAAAGCCGATGGTGAAGGTACGGATGTCTTCGATACCAATTTCATCTAATAAACCAACTAATAAACTGGAATCTAAACCACCTGAAAGTAACACGCCCACAGGCACATCGGAGATAGCATTACGGCGACGCACGGCAGTTTTTAATGACTCATGAATTGCCTCCGTCCACTCACCATCACTTAGGTCTTTTTCTGGACGAGTTGCATCTAATGTCCAGTAGCGCTCTAAATTTTGCTCTCCATTGGCTTCAATCATCAAACTATGGGCTGGCTCTAATTTACGCACACCTTGTAAAATAGTGCGCGGTGCGGGAATGACCGCATGTAAAGTAAATTGATGATGCAAGGCAATGGGGTCAATACTGGTATCAATGTCGCTTGTCTCTAGTAATGCCTGTACGTTTGAGGCAAAACGGAAGCCACTTTTAGATTGAGAATAGTAGAGCGGCTTAATGCCCATGCGATCACGCGCTAAAAATAGTGTTTTCTGTTTTAAATCCCAAATGGCAATGGCAAACATCCCTAAAAAGCGTTTAACGCAATCGCGCCCCCACTCAGCATAGGCTTTTAAAATAACCTCGGTATCACCTGTGGAAAAGAAGGTATGACCTTTCGCCTCAAGTGTTTTGCGTAATTCAGGGTGATTATAGATAGTGCCATTAAAAACCAGTGCTAAACTCAGTTGCGGGTCTATCATGGGTTGATTCGCTTTTTCCGACAAATCAAGAATTGACAAACGACGATGCCCAAAAGCTAACGCACCATCGGAAAACGTACCCGAATGATCTGGTCCACGCTTTTCAAGCTTTGTTAGCATTGCTTGGATATTATTTAATTCAGGCAGGCTGCCGTCTAGTCGATACTCTCCACAAATTCCGCACATAGTTTTTATTTTTCCTGTTTTATTAGAATATTGTTAGAGTACATCATTATAGGGATTAAAGGGATAGGCAGAATGCTTGATAATGGCGTATTAGGAGTGAAAGCTTTAGCTTTTAGCAGACATGCTAAGAGCTTGTCCGCGAACTCAAAGCTGACTTCAAATCACACTCATACAAGGTGAGTGGCAGACCGCAAAAACTTTCAAATTTACAGGCAGCTTTAATGCCTATTTTGGCTATCTTAGCGGGATCATCCAGCTCATCATAACAAGCAAACATCGCCCCTAACGCAAAACGCGAGCCAGAACCTGCTGACCAAAACTTAGGGAATTCAGTTACATTTCTATCGCCTGTCATTTCATAAATGCCAGAGGAGTTAGCAATCAGTAAATGCAGCTGGGTATCTTGCACCGCCTGATCATTCGAGCCATCGCGCGTCATTAAATAATAATGCTCTTTAAGAATTTCATGTAATTTAAGACTCGAACGATAGATATTTTTCAAACCATTAAAGTCTAACGCTTCACCATGCTCTTCCAACGCATCTTGCAACATTAAAGCACTCATTGATGCGCCTGTATAAGCAAACCAAGTATCTTTATACTGAATGATTTTATTGTGATTGCTTTTAAAATCGACATCTTTAAGCGAAGAACCCGCATGTACTAACGTATCTGCGGCAATCACAATTTTATTATTCTTTTTTACGACAGTGAGAACAGTCATTTATTTATTCCTTTTGATAATTCAGACTCACTCAATACGTGACTTCCCCCTTTATTTACACAACTTATTGATAACAATGTATGAAACCATGATGACTGGAGCAAAAAATTAAAAAATACTCCTAAAAATATAGTCTTTATTGCTTTTAGGTGTACTTTTATCATACTCTCCTGAGCTTCCTCAAAATAATCAATTTCACTTATATCAAGGAGTTCCAAAATGGCACATGAGTTACCTGCTCTACCTTACGCAAAAGACGCACTAGAACCTCATATCTCTGCTGAGACTTTAGATTTCCATCACGACAAGCATCATCAAGCGTATGTTACTAATCTAAATAATTTTATCGAAGGCACTGATGATGCAGACAAGTCTTTAGAAGACCTGATTACCTCTGTTCCTGCTGGCCCTATTTATAACAATGCGGCTCAGGTTTGGAATCACACATTCTACTTTAATTGTCTTGCAGGCAATGCAGGTGGCGAGCCTACTGGTGCTATCGCTGATGCAATTAATACTGCATTTGGCTCATTTGCAGACTTCAAAGAGAAGTTTTCTGCGGCTGCTGTTGGCAACTTTGGTTCTGGTTGGACTTGGTTGATCAAAAATGATGACGGTACAGTAGAAATTTTCAACACTAGCAATGCAGGTTGCCCATTGTCTGACGGTAAAACACCTGTTCTGACGATTGATGTTTGGGAACATGCTTATTATGTGGATAAACGTAATGCACGTCCTGCTTATGTCGCTGATTTTTGGAACTTAGTTAATTGGGACTTTGTAAACGAAAATTATAGCGCATAGCTTCAGCAAAAAAGCGATCTAAAGCTTAATAGAAAAGGCGGTTTAATGATAAACCGCCTTTTTTGTGCTTGTCGAATGGTGCTGTCGCTTAGGAATGAGCACGAAATAAGTTCCCGATCTTATAACGCAGAATTTTTATT
>CAZQTJ010000195.1:0-4501 GCA_964596035.1 uncultured Cocleimonas sp.
AATGCACGTTTTACCCATAATGGTGCTGATTTTATTTCTTCCGTTTTCCAGATGAAGCGCGCAGGTGTTGCCGCTACGCCTGCTCTTCCTGGACGACCTGATGTAGCAGCTGAAATAAGGACATTTTTATACGATGTTTTGTAGGCTTTCTTTTTAACCGAGCGTTGTGATACATATTCGATATCTACACGACGATTTTTAAATCCAGACGCTGGGTCATTACGATATTTAGGATGATTTTTACCTAAACCGCGCGCAACAAGGTGTGCAGGGTTTAATCCTGCTCTAATAAGGTATTGTTTAACTGCTTTCGCACGACGTTCAGAGAGTAACTGGTCATATTTAGCATTGCCTAATCCGCAAGTATTGCCCGTAATACGAATAGCACCTGTATAGCTGTTTCTTCTAATTTCAGCCGCAATTTTGTTGATGTTTTTCTTTGCAGAAGCGGTTAGTTTCGCACTATTTAGCTTAAAGAAGGTCTCATTCTCCAGTTTCATTGTTGTTTTTACAAGTTTTGTATAAGGCGTTCTAAGCGCTTTCTTAGCGTATTTTGCTGGTTTTCCTGATATTGCAGGAATGGCGGCTATTGCTGCTGTTCCTGGTATTTCTACACGGGTACGCTTTAGTTGTCTATTTGATTGGAAAGTACCCGCTTTACCAAACTCATATTGATAGCCTATACGTGCATTGCTATTTGTGCTGTTAGCGCTACTGCCACCTGATTTTTTACTGGCAGAGACATCCAGTGTGATGCTGTGTGGAGAGTCATAAAAATATTGCTGAACACCTGCGGAGATAGTTGCCTGTGTTGGCTTGTCTTCCGTTGCCGAGTGGTCTGTTCCCCACTCATAATCAGCACCGCCACGAATTCGTGTGAGAGAGTCTTCAAGGAAAGTACCTACTTCACCACCTACGCCGTAATCATAAGCTTTTTCATAGGTTTGATGCGTTGTCGTTGCAGTACCAATAGCATTTTTTCCTGAAATACCTTTTGACACATGACCAGACCAAAATAAGTCGCGTTGTTCTTGTCCGTAACCTGCGGTAATTTTTGCATGGTCGTCCGCATTTTTATCATAAGCACCGAATGCTTTATGCACGGTATCACTTTGGTACTTTCCACCACGCTCAACCCATAAATGATTGAGCTTTACGCCCGCACCTTTAATACCTTTGGTTGCGCCATTTTTGTCTTTTAATTGATAACCAAACCATCCTTCAACGCTGGTTGCAGAAAGGTCATCTTCAGCAACGATTTGATTAACGTCTACTTGACCCTGTAGGTTTTTATCAACACTTATCCCAACACTTGTTGAGCCACCAACATAGCCAAGACGACCTGACTCTGCGATATTGCCACGTTCTTTATCTGCATTAAGTGTTACTGTGGGCGTTCCTGCAAAAGTTTGACCTGCGATCAATACGCTAATAGAACAGAAAAGGGGGGTAAGTAAACGTGATGGGCGTTTATTCATTATTGTTCTCATTGTTATTAACTCATTATTTTTATTAATTTTATGTTTTCTTGAATTTACGAGATTAATACGCTTTATGTCGTAAAGACCTTATGAATTCAAGTTTTAAAGTGCACGGGGGTATGTACGCTTCTGTGTGTTATTACACTGCTTATGACCTAATCCATGCAAGATAATTAAGTGATACAGTGGTAGTTTTTTGATAAATGGTGTTAATAACTAATCACAAAATAAAAATAATGAAATAAATTAAGGTGAAATACAGTCATGTCTCAGCGATAATTGCACCTTTTGATCATTTGAAGGGAATTTAATGAGTCGATTACTTCGCTCGGGTGCTGTTGTAGGCGCAATGACAATGATTTCACGGGTTTTAGGTTTAGTTCGTGACGTTATTCTCGCTAATTACTTTGTTATTGGCGGTGCTATGGATGCGTTTATGGCGGCTTTACGCATTCCTAACTTATTAAGACGTTTATTTGCTGAAGGCGCTTTTTCTTTAGCCTTTATTCCTGTGCTTTCTGAATATAAAGAAACACGCAGTAAGGAAGATTTAAAACGTTTAATTGATCATGTTTCTGGTACGTTAGCGACGATACTTTTAGTCATTACCATCATCGGTGTGCTCGCTGCCCCTTGGATAATCATGGTCATTACCCCAGGGTTTGAAAGTAATCCCGATGCTCGCCCTGAGTTAGCCGCAAAACTACTTCGCATCACCTTTCCTTATATTCTTTTTATCTCTCTTACGGCGCTTATTAGCGGCATTCTTAATACCTTTAAACAATTTGCAGTGCCCGCTTTTACGCCTGTTTTATTGAATATTTCCTTAATTATATTTGCAATATGGTTTGCTCCTTATTTTGATGAGCCTGTTGAAGCATTAGCTTGGGGTGTTTTTGTTGGTGGTATTGCGCAGCTGTTATTTCAAATACCCGCACTAATGAAGTTAGGATTATTCCCGCGTCTGCGCTTAAAGAGAAAAGCAGAGGGCGTTAATCGCATCATAAAATTAATGGTGCCTGCTTTATTTGGATCATCTGTAGCGCAACTTAATCTATTAATCAATACCGCGATTGCCTCAATGCTAGGAACAGGTTTTATCACATGGCTATATTATTCAGATCGTTTTGTGGAACTGCCGTTGGCTTTAATAGGAGTGGCTATTGGTGTCGTTATTTTGCCTAAACTGGCAGGAAATCATGCAAAAAAAGAATCAAACGCTTTTTCGATGACATTAGGCTGGGCGGCACGTTTATCTTTGTTAGTAGCCATTCCTGCAATGGTTGGTTTAATTTTATTAGCCACGCCTATTCTTGCGACTATCATCGATAATGGTGTTAATGGTTGGCATGATGTTGAAATGGCAAGTATGAGTCTAATGACTTACGCCTTGGGTTTACCTGCCTTTATTTTAGTTAAAGTATTAGTACCAGGCTTTTATTCTCGTCAAGACACAAAAACACCCGTAAAAATTGGTATTATCGCCATTTTTAGCAATATGTTATTTAACCTTTTGATTGTGTTACCTTGGTATAAAATGGGCTATGTTGCACCTCATGCAGGTTTAGCCTTAGCAACGGCACTAGCAGGATATGTGAATGCAGGATTATTAATGATAGCACTGAAAAAACAAAACATTTATCAATCACAAAAAGGAAATGTGAAGCATATAGTACAAATACTTGTCGCAACGATAATGATGAGCTTATCAATTTGGTGGCTTACGCCAGCCGATACATGGTGGCAAGAACATGGTGTCATACAGAAAATATTGATGCTATTAAGTTTAATTATCTCATCAATAATCGTTTATTTTGTAGCTTTATTATTAGCTGGAGTAAAACCAAAACGTCTATTGCGTGATGGTGAAAATAGTAATCTAATCAATGATTAAAAAGACTTTATTTATCTTAATCGTTATCTCTCTAAGCCTTATCATGCTGTGGGGATTTTGGGGTTGGTTTGTTACTAAAGAGTCTGAGCAACAACTAAGAATGTTTTTACAAGATAATTTTAATAAGGTAGCGACAAATAATATTAGTGCTGAGTTATCAAGCTACAAAACAAACCTAATAGGAGCAGATACGTCTATAAAAATAAACTCTAAGGTCGACTTTATTCAAGCGAAAATAGACGAGCTTTCACTCAAGGCTAAACTCTTGAATGGACCAGTCTTTTATGAAGATGGGAACATTCTTTTTGGTAAAGCGTTGTGGCGAATATCATTGGATTCATCTGTATTAAAAAGGAATCCCCCTGACTCTGAGAAAAACCTTCCTTTTCTAAGTGTGTTAATTGGTTTTGATAATCGTTTGAGTTATCAAAGCCACCTCAGAAAATTATCTTTTCCCTCTCTTTATATAGAAAGTATTGTTACCACAGGAACGATAGGTCAAGACGCTTTGGCAAACCGCTTGGCAATGACAATGAATGATATCAGCTTTTTGACTGAGTTTGGCGTGGTGAATATTCCTGAGTTAGATATTGATATAAATATCAACAAACAAAAATTTTTATTGCAAAAACATATTAGTTACACAATAAAACCTTTTATTATTACCTCAAAAGAAAATGAAACGAATAATATATCATTAGTTTCAAAAGGTAATTTTAGCTATATTAATAATAACTTATCTGGATTAGTTAAATTACATTATGCTGATACTTCCAAAACTATTTTGAGTATCGAAGCATATAATTTATCCGTTAAAGCATATCAAGCTTTTCTACAGTCAGAAGCAAATATTTTAAATTTAAAACAACAAGTCCGATGGACATTAGAAGAGGGCGCTGAGACTCCAGAAGGGCAAGACCATCTATGGAAACTATACGATCAGATAAATAATAAGCGCCACTCAGTTAGCAAAATAATGACGCAAAAAGTCTTTGTCGATAATAATAGTCGTTTGAAATTCTCTCTAGCACTGTCTCAAAATAAACCTTTTTTACCAGATGTTTTATGGCTTATTTTAAAGAAAAAATTAGCACAATTGAGTGAAAAGGGATTGCTCAATCAAGTT
>CAZQTJ010000196.1:0-4495 GCA_964596035.1 uncultured Cocleimonas sp.
CAAAGCATAGGAAGTTTATTTTTTAGGCGGGAAATACGCCTGTTGATATGTAACGGTCGCCACGGTCTGGGATGATGGTGACGATGGTGGCATTTTCGAGTTTTTGCGATAGTTTCAAAGCCGCTGCGACTGCTCCGCCTGCGGATACGCCACAAAATATACCTTCTTCTGTGGCAAGTTGGCGCATCGTGTTTTCGGCTTCGGCTTGTGTGACATCCATTTTTTGATCGACGATGGCTTGTGCGTATATGGCGGGGATGTAATCGGCACTCCAGCGACGTATACCAGGAATGCTTTCTGCGTCACTTTGAGGTTCTACGCCGACTATTTGTATGTCTGCATTTTGTTGTTTTAGGTAGATGCTGGTGCCTGTGATAGTGCCTGTTGTGCCCATTGCACTGACAAAATGGGTGATTTCGCCGTGGGTATCACGCCATATTTCTGGTCCTGTGCTGTCGATATGGGCTTGATAGTTGTCGGGGTTGGAGAATTGATCCATGAAGATGCCTTTGCCGTCATCTTGCATTTTTTGTGCGATGTCGCGTGCGCCTTCCATACCGCCCTGCTCTTCTGAGACTAACACAAGTTCTGCCCCGTAGGCTTTCATCGAGGCGCGACGTTCTGCGCTCATATTGTCGGGCATGACTAAGACCATTTTGTAGCCTCGAATGGCGGCGGACATGGCTAAGGCGATGCCTGTATTACCACTGGTTGCTTCAATGAGGGTATCACCTGTTTTAATTGTGCCGCGCTCTTCTGCGAGGCGAATCATGCTGAGTGCGGGGCGGTCTTTTACGGAACCTGCGGGGTTGTTGCCTTCTAGCTTGACTAGGAGGGTGTTACTGGTTTCACCGCCTAATCGCTGTAAACGAACAAGCGGGGTATTGCCGATAAAGGCTTCGATAGTTGGATATTGTGGCATTAGTTTTCACCTTCTAGGACGACATAGGCTATGGCGTATTCTTTTTCATCGGATAGGGAGAGATGGTAATGTTTCACGCCCATACTTTCGGCAACTGCTTTGGTATTGTCGTGCAATTCTATTCGCGGTTGCCCGAACATATCATTGCTGATTTCAATTTCACCAAAGCTGACACCTTTGGCGATACCTGTCCCTAGTGCTTTAGAGACGGCTTCTTTGGCGGCAAAACGCTTGGCGAGATAGGCACAAGGGTCGTGGTGATTGTCAAAAATTTCTAGCTCATTGAGGTGTAAAACGCGCTGTGCAAAGGATTTGGGGTGACGTGCTAATACAGCCTCTATGCGCCTGACACTGACTAGATCGGTACCGATTCCTTTTATCATCTGCGTGATTGCTCCAAAATGTTAAGCATTTCTTGGGTGGCTTGTTTTATACCAACGAAGACTGCGCGCGCGACGATTGAGTGTCCAATATTCAGTTCTTTTATTTGTGGAATGGCGGCTATCGTTTGGGTGTTGTTATAGTCGAGACCATGCCCTGCATTGACTTGAATGCCTTGTGTGTCGGCGTATTCTGTTGCTTCGATAATACGATCAAACGCCTGTTTTTTGGCATCGCCTGTGGCGTTGGCATATGTGCCTGTGTGTAGCTCTATAACGGGTGCGCCTATTTCTGGCACTCGTTTTATGTGTTCTATACTGGGCTCTATAAATAAAGAGACGCGGATGCCTTCTTTATTAAGTGTTTGGGTGGATTTTTTGATGCGGTCAAACTGCCCGATAATATCTAATCCGCCTTCTGTGGTGAGTTCTTCACGCTTTTCTGGTACGACGCAAGCATCAGTTGGTAATACATCACAGGCGATTGCGACCATTTCTTCGGTTGCTGCTAATTCTAGGTTTAGACGGCGTTGGCAGTGTTTTTTTATGGCGTAAACATCGGCATCTTGAATATGACGACGATCTTCGCGCAAATGGATTGTAATCGCCTGTGCGCCTGCGTCTTCGACTCGCTTCATTGCGTCGAGCAAGTCGGGATAAATGGTTCCGCGTGCTTGTCTTATGGTGGCGATATGGTCGATATTAACGCCTAGCTCTAAACTCATGGGGCTTCCTTTATTTGTGTAATACGGCTATAAATTTTGAGGAGAAACATTGTAGCATTGATGGAGGATACTATTGTTTCAAAAACTGGCGAGAATTAAGCGGTTTACCAACTAAAAAGGTGATTATTTTATCGAGAAAATGACGCAATTCTTGCCAGTGTTCTAGTTGCATTGTGTTTAGGTCACGCAATGCGGTTAGTAAATGACCTGAAAGTATAAAACCATCGGCTTGTTGTGTCTCTGGGTCATTTTTTATAATGCCATGCTGTGGGATATAGCGGTAGCGATGCTGGGCTGTTATTGGCTCACTATTGCTATCATCTTCATAGAGGTTGATGTCATAGCCTAATGTTTCTAGTAAAAATAGTTCAAAACGCATGAGTGCTTGCGGGTTAGTAGGTGGGTCGATCATGCGGTGTAGTGTTTGTTTGTAGGCTTGAAATAGCTCGGGGGTTGCTTGGTGTTGTTGCGATAAGCGATAGATTAATTCGTTGAGGTAGAGACCTGAGAATAGCTCACTGGGTGGGAGGTTGTGGCGACCTCGCTCATCGGCTTGCGTTAGGGTGAAAACATTTCCCCGCCCTATCCATTGTAGATGTAAATATCGAAAGGGTTCTAGCGTCCCTGCCATGACTTTGCCGCGTTTTTTGGCGGGGCGCGCTATGCAGGGTATACGCCCATTGTCTTGTGTAAAAATATCCAGTAAACGACTATTTTCTCGATAGGGGCGGTTTCTTAAAATGTATCCGAAAGATTCAGGCATAGGTTTTATGGGTAAATCTTAGGTTAAATCTAACGGGTAATTATCCCTAGATCACTCAAATTTTTAGGATTGTTTTGCCAGTTTTCTTCTACGCGCACAAAGGTTTTTAGTACTACTTTATTTTCGAGCAACTCTTCTAAAATCTTGCGCGCGGCAATGCCAACTCGTTTGAGCGTCTCACCTTTTTTGCCTATCACGATACCTTTTTGACGCGCTTTGCCTACCCAGATGGTGGCATCAATATCAACTCGATGTGCTTGTTCTTCAAATTTTTCGATATGAACTGCGACAGAATAAGGAATTTCTTGATGTAGTTGGTTCATTAGTTGCTCGCGTATGACTTCGGAGCAAATAGAACGTAAGCTTTGGTCGGTGATGCTGTCTTCATCAAAGGCATATTCTGAGAAGGGTAGTAAAGGTTTTATTTTTTGTAATAGCTCGTCGGTATTGATACCTTTAGTCGCAGAAATTGGCATTATTTCTGTAAAATCACGTTTTGATTGCGCCGACTCGATATAAGAAAACAAACGGTCTTTTTCGCTTATGCGGTCTACTTTATTAATAAGCAGAAAAACAGGGCATTTCATATGCTCTAAACGTTGCAGAACGAGATCATCTTCTGCTGTCCATTTGAGTGCTTCGACGATCATAAGGACGGCATCAACCGAGTCTAAGGCGGCAACGGCGGCTATATTGAGGGTTTTATTCATCAGTGTTTTAGAGTCTTGATGAATGCCTGGGGTGTCGGTAAAGATAACTTGGTATTTGTCTTGGGTAACAATACCGCGAACATTGGTTCTGGTTGTCTGGGGCTTATTAACGATGGCTGAAATTCGATAACCGACTAGGTGATTTAATAGGGTTGATTTGCCAACATTTGGACGACCTACAATAGCAACATAGCCACAACGAGTTTCGGGTAAAGTGACGTTATCATCTTCTATCATTTTTTTGTGTCCGCTAAGGTATTTGGAATACGCATGAATTATTTAACGCTTTGGGTGACTTCTTCGAAGGCAAACAGGGCTGCTTTTTGCTCTGCTTTACGGCGACTGGTTGATATGCCTTGAGTACGTACTTTTAACCCTGCAATATAACACTCTGCGGTGAATAACTGCCGATGTGCATCACCTGCTGTAGATAATAGCTCATATTTTGGAATGGGGTAATTGCGGGATTGTAAAAATTCTTGCAGGCGACTTTTGGGGTCTTTTAGCTCATCTTCTGTCGGCAAGTCTTGTAAACGCGCTTCAAACAGCATGATAACAAATTGTTGTGCCTTATCCATGCCTAACTCTAGGTATACACTCGCGATGACGGCTTCTAGGGTATCGGAAAGAATGGATTTTCGTCTAAAACCACCGCTTTTTAGCTCGCCTGCACCTAAGTATAAATAGTCACCTAAAGAGATTTCTATTGCTATTTCTGCCAGCGTACCTTCATTCACTAAGGATGCCCTTAAACGACTAAGGTAACCTTCTGTCGCTCGTGGCATTTGCTTGTATAGCGCATCGGTAATAACAAAACCTAGCACGCTATCACCAAGGAACTCCATGCGCTCATTATGCTTTCCACTAGCACTACGATGGGTTAATGCTTGCTTGAAGCAATCACTTTTTTGTAGCGAATCTGGCAGTAGTTTTTCAAGTTTTTGTAACACGTGAAGACCTTCCTAGTCTTTAAAAGCTGAAATTTAGCGGGTGAC
>CAZQTJ010000197.1:0-4489 GCA_964596035.1 uncultured Cocleimonas sp.
ACATCTAAAATGGAAATAGTGTCATTTTTATTTCATTTGGGATAAAGCCTTACTAAAAGGAAAGCTCTAGAATCTAGGGCTTTCCTTTTTTTATGGGAAAATCATATGGCTTGTATGTAAAGATTTCTATGATAATTATGCTCTATTTTAGGCTAATACCTATCCTTATAGGTATGGAGTTTATTCAATGACGTAGTAATCTATTGTAATAAGTTACTAATTATCTTTGTTTCCAATAGCTTTACCTGCCTGTCTGTGAAAGGTTTTTTTGCGAGAGTTTGTCGAGCTGTATCAGCTTTGTATTTATTTTTAATAAGTATTAGGAATATTGAGCAAGTTTTATTTGCTCGGAATCTGTACTTAAATTTAGGGTGTTATGTTTATGGTAGAGTTACAAAACGATCGTTTTCTTCGAGCATTGCTTAAACAACCTGTTGATACCACGCCCGTATGGATTATGCGGCAGGCTGGACGCTATCTTCCAGAATATCGTGCTACGCGTGCAAAAGCAGGCAGTTTTATGGACTTATGCATGAATGCTGATTTAGCAAGTGAGGTAACTTTACAGCCACTTGAACGCTATGACCTAGATGCCGCCATATTATTCTCAGATATATTGACCATTCCTGATGCAATGGGGCTGGGTTTGTATTTTGCAGAAGGGGAAGGTCCGCGATTTAAAAAAGTAATTACTAGCCGTAAGGATGTGGATGCAATAGGTGTTCCTGATCCAGAGCAAGAACTATCTTATGTGATGAATGCTGTGCGCACTATTCGTCGAGACTTAAATGGTCGAGTTCCTCTAATTGGGTTTTCAGGAAGTCCGTGGACATTGGCTACTTATATGGTAGAAGGTGGTTCAAGTAAGGATTTTGGTCGCGTAAAGGGGATGATGTACGATGATCCTGCGGCAATGCATTTATTGCTTGAAAAATTAGCAGATAGTGTCACCTTGTATTTGAATGCTCAAATAGCTGCTGGCGCACAAGCTGTCATGATCTTTGATACGTGGGGTGGTTTATTAACACCTAAAGCCTATCAAGAGTTCTCGCTTAATTATATGCAACGGATTATTTCAGGCTTGCAACGTGAAGCTGAAGGACGAGAAGTTCCCGTGACTCTTTTCACCAAAGGTGGAGGTCAGTGGTTGGAATCAATGGCAGATACAGGCTGTACTGCTTTGGGCTTAGATTGGACAATGAATATTTCAGATGCGAAGCAACGTGTTGGCGATAGAGTGGCTTTACAGGGAAATATGGATCCCTGTGTTTTATATGGATCAGCCGATACGATTCGTCAGCAGGTGAAAGAAATTATTACTGACTTTGGTGATGGAAGTGGGCATGTCTTTAATCTAGGTCATGGGATACATCAACATATAGATCCTGATAATGTAAAAGTTCTAGTTGATGCTGTACATGAGTTTGGTCAATGATAGCTTGTACCTGAATCTGTATTGACCTCACGAACTAAGATTTAAAAAAACACCCTTCAGGGTGGTTTTTTATTTGCAGTAGTCTTTGTCAAAATAGTTGCTCTGGTATTTCAACCATTTCTCTTTGTTGTCTCACTGACTGAGCATCATCCCCCATATTTATATTTGATGATGGTTGTGGTAATTGACCTAAGCGTATCAACTCTCGTTCTCTCGCTTGTTGGCGACGTAAAGCATTAGCTCGTTTCTGCTCTGCTTCACGCAGTAAGCGCTCTTTATGCCGTGGAGTCAGTGCCTTTTCTAAAGCAATCTTTAAGTCTTCGTTTAACTTATCAAATACATGTCCATCTAATGCTTGCATATACTCAAAGCGATCTTCTTCTGTAGGAATTTGTTCGGGGGTTAGGCTTTCACTAATCGTGTTAATGGTAGTTTGAGATGGTCGCAAGCCAGATTTAGCATCCAGAGTAATATCAATCAACCCTTTTGGTCGATGAAATTTACTAATTTTAGTCCCTTTCAGTGCTGTTTTCATAAAATCTATCCAGACAGGTAAAGCTGCTTGAGTTGCTGTTTCGTGTCTTCCTAAAGGTTTTAGTTGATCAAAGCCTATCCAAACAGTCGTTACTTTTTTGGGTGTGAAACCACAAAACCAAGCATCCTTTTGGTCGTTGGTGGTTCCTGTTTTTCCTGCTATATCACTACGCTTTAATATTCTACCTGCACGAGCAGCTGTTCCATATCTGGTCACATCGTGAAGCATCGTGTTTATTTGATAATTAACATAAGGCTTCATTATGCGTTTAGCGAAGGTGGTGCTTTCTGGTTTATTACTAGGTTCAATTTTTTCTAAACTATCCGCTGAGCAGTCTGAACATGCTACTTTAGGTTTTGCTTGATAGAGAATCGTATTGTTTTTATCAACGATTTTGCGGATAAAATAATTGTTTACCTTATAACCGCCATTAGCAAAAGAAGCGTAAGCTGTTGCCATATTTAAAGGTGTGGCTGAGCCTGTGCCTAAAGCAAGCGTTAGATCAGCGGGCAGAGTCTTTTTCTTGAAGCCAAATTTAGTGGCGTAATCAATCGCATAAGCTAAGCCAATTTTTTGTAATAATCGAATAGAAACAATATTTTTAGATTTTGCAAGAGCGACTCTTAGGCGTGTTAAGCCACCAAATTTATGACCATAATTCTGAGGATCCCATGTGCTACCTTTTAACTCTAATGGGGCATCATCAATAATGCTGGCTGGGGATAATCCTTGTGATAAAGCCGCACTATAGATAAAGGGTTTAAAACTAGAGCCAGGCTGACGTTTTGCTTGTATCGCACGATTAAACTTACTATAGGTAAAATCAAAGCCACCTGCTATCGCATTAATGGCACCATCTTTTGGGTCAAGAGAGACTAAAGCACCCGTGACTAAAGGAGTTTGTGTTAGCTTCCAAACACCTTTTTTGTTTTTTTGTATGCGTACAATATCTCCTGATTTCAACACATCATTGACATTTTTAATCTTTTTTCCGCGTCTATTTTCATTTATATAGCGTCGCGCCCAAGAGAGTTGAGAAAGTTTAAGAGTAACAGGTTTGCTTTGCTGGTTAATTTGTAAGGTAGCCTGTTTCTTATCCGACTTTAAAACAAGAGCGGGATATATATCAGCATAAGTTTTATAAGTTTTGAGTTTCTTTGCTTGTTTTTCTTTGCTATCAAACTCAGCTAAATCAATATGATCTTCAGCGCCACGATAACCATGACGAAGCGAGTACTGTATCAGGTGGCGGCGTAATGTTTTGATCGCAAGATCTTGTTCTTTGCTGTCTAAAGTGGTGTAAATATTTAGACCAAGCTTATAGATATTATTAACACCATAGCGTTTTATAGCATCGGCTCTTGCCATTTCAGCCATATAGGGCGCATAGGTTTGAGTTTCAGTACGATGCACTTTTGCGGTAATTGGCGCTTTGATTCCTTGAGAATATTCTGATTGACTAATGTATTTTTGTTCATACATTTTTTTTAGAATGTAGTCTCGACGTTTTTTAGCACGTTTAGGTCGATTAATAGGATTATATTTAGAGGGTGCTTTGGGTAGTCCCGCTATCATCGCCATTTGAGCAAGCGTTAGCTCATTTAGTTTTTTACCATAATAAATCTCTGCTGCGGATCCAATGCCATAAGCACGTTTTCCAAGAAATATTTTATTGAGGTATAACGCTAATATTTCTTTTTTACTGAGTTTCTTCTCTATTTTTATTGCTAAGTACATCTCTTTAATTTTACGGGTAAGGGTGCGCTCTGAGCTGAGATAGAAGTTACGTGCAAGTTGCATGGTAATAGTACTTGCGCCCTGACTCAATTTGCGATTCTTTATAGCAATAAATGCCGCACGGGCAACGCCTTTAAAGTCAACCCCTCGGTGTTGATAAAAACGGGCATCTTCGATAGCAATGAACGCATTAATCATTTTTTGAGGAATATCGTCAATATCAACAGGGCGACGGCGAAAGCGTCCAAACTCAGCGATTAACTTGTCTTCTTTACTATAAACTCGTATAGGGAGTTGTAGTTGGGTGTTGCGTAGCTCGTTTACAGAAGGTAATTGGGGGGTGTAATAAAAATAAGAGGCGGCGACAACAACAACACCTAAAGAGCTAATGATAATTAGCGGAGCAAAAATCAATCTAAATAATGTCGAAAAAAAACGTAGCATATATCTTTATTTTTATTTGGACGAGTATGGCAAATTATGACTGCATACTTGTAATTTGAAAAAACAATGGCTTATAAAAGAGGCTTCTAATGATAATACAGTATACCTGAAAGCAATATCAAAGGTGTTATTTTCTTAGGAAGAGAATTCAGCTTATTTAAGTTTTCCTCCTTAGCGTGGCTTCAATGCTACTTTCAATATTCACCATCCGTCATACGGTCTAGCAATGAGCTTATAGAGACTATATTATTTCATCATAGATCGATAATTTTAGTGATGTTTATAAATGCTCGAATCTGACTTAGGGCATCTTTAATTCATTTTCTAAACAGTTTATT
>CAZQTJ010000198.1:0-4463 GCA_964596035.1 uncultured Cocleimonas sp.
TAAGGAAGCTCTGAGAAAGTCTTAATCGTTTTCCTGTAAAATCTGATCAGACTTAATCAGAGCTTCCTTGAGCTATATAAGTAGGTGTTGTTAATTTATTATTGAATAGATATAGCGGTTAATAAGCCACTGCGACCTATGCTGTAAACGCTATTAGCATCTGCTTTTGGAGCAACATTATAACCTGCTTGATCACCCTTTATCCGCGCAGAAAACTGTCCATTATTTGTATTAATAAAATGTAAGTTACCTTCTTTATCTCCTATTACAATTAAATTTGTATTAATGAGAGTAGGTGCTGTTGGCGATCTACGTTTCAAGTCATCCATTTTCCACATTGGCTCGCCTGTTTGAGGGGCTAATCTCCAAACGTTCCCCGCATCATCTGAGGTGTATACGCCTTGTGCGTCAGCATCGGCTCCTGTGTAGGAAGAAATTTTCTTTGCCCAGTGAATATTTCCTGTTTTTAAATCTACTCCAGATACTCGCCCATGAAAACTACTGGCAAACATGGCTGACCCAATAGTTTTGAGCTTTCCATCAATATCAACCATGCGGTCTAGTTCATTGTTGCCACGAGGTAGTGTTAATGTAGACTCCCATGCAGGAGTGCCATTTTTTAGCTCATAAGCCGCAAGTTTTCCATTATCAAAGCCAGCAACAACATAAGGCCCTGCAATAGCGGGGATACTTGCGCCATAGCTTGATAAGACAGGCGTTAGTTGTTGGTGCTGCCAGCTAATATTGCCATTTTGAGTGGAAAGACCGTAAAGTTTGCCATCAATGGTGCGAAAGACAACACGTCCATTTTTGACTTTAGAAACACTTAAAATTTCAGAGCCTAAATGTTTGATCCAAAGTGTTTTTCCTGTTTGTTCATTAAGCGCCAGCGCATTACCTTGGTCGGTCCCTAGAAGTACAATCCCTTCTCCGCCATTAATACCGCCACTGATAGACTCTCCAAGGTTTTTTTTCCACAGGGATTTTCCTGTAGTTTTATCCCATGAGCTAATATTGTTGCCACCTGCAACTATAACGGCATTAGAGTTTATATAAGGGTGTATTTTACTATAAGGTGAGGCATTCTTTGTTTGTACTTGCCACTGTATCTTTGTTTTGATCGTAGGGTGGATCGCTTTAAGTGCTTTCAGTGGAATGATTTTTTCGCTTTGTGAAAAAAGTTGGCTACCACTAGGTATCAAGCTTTGCCCGCTGCACCCTTGCAGGCTAGTAAATACGATAGATATCCATAAAATTGGTAGCAGTTTTTTCACTGTGCTTATGCTCCTTCACCTAGATTGCTGCGTTTCATTTTCAAGTATTCAACAGCGTCTCGACCTGCGCTTAAAATTGCACGATCGTAAGATTGACGTGCTTTATCGACTTCTTTTTTTGCTAAGTATAGATCACCTTTTAGCTCTTCATGTAAAGAGGTATAGGCAGACGGTAGCTTTTCGCTTAGTAAAGAGCTTGCTTCATCTAACTCATGGTTTGTAATAAGGCTGCGAATTAAACGTAGTTTTGCAATAATAGCAACGCCCGATTGTTTGCTGTTGGTGGCTATTCTTAATGCTTCGATACTGGCTTTACTATCACCACTATTTTCAGCATCCTTTGCCTTTTCTAGTGCGGCAAACGCTGCGTAAGGTGTTGAGCTATACTCATTGATTAGTTTTTCGGTAATGCTGTCTTTATCGCCCGTGCCATTTTTTATTTGTGCTAATAAACCAGAAGCGGTAGTGGTTTGGGTCACTTTATAGGATTGCCATTGCTGCCAACCAAAAGTGCCTGCAACAGCCAAAGCTACACCTGCTAAAACAGACGTGCCATTATCCCGCCACCACTGTTTTAGTTCTTCTGCTTTTTCTTCATCAGTTTTTAAATCTGTCATGAGTTTCCCCTAAAAATTTAGTCATCCATCACTTGGTGATGGTGTTTTTAATATAGTTATTTAATGATTCTTGTGAAATAGTGGTCTGTTCTTCGTTATTTCGTAATGACTTTATCGTGATTGTACTTTCAGAGACTTCGCTTTCCCCAAGAATGAAAGCATAATCAGCGCCTGATTTATCTGCGCGCTTTATTTGTGCTTTAAAGCTTCCAGCCGATACATTGCTCTGTAAGTTTAAAGCAGGGTGGGTGTCACGTAAACTTTCGGCTAATTTAACACCTGCAATTTGGGCTTCAGCTCCTGCCATCATCAGATATACATGAGGATGTAGGGCGGGTGTTTGTATTGCTTGTGCTTCCATTAACAGTATAAGGCGCTCTAGACCAATGCCAAAGCCACAAGCAGGAGTGGCTCTTCCACCAAGGCGTTTGACTAAGCCGTCATAGCGTCCACCAGCGCATACGGTTCCTTGAGCACCAAGCTCTTCTGTTACCCACTCAAAAACGGTACGATTATAATAGTCAATACCACGTACTAAGCGAGGGTTGATGTAATAATCAATCCCTAGGCTGTCTAGGCGTGTTTTGACACCTTCAAAATGCTCTTTGGATTCATCGTCTAAATAATCCATCAAGCTAGGAGCCGCTTCGACAATGTTTTTTAAATCAGGGTTTTTGCTGTCGAGAATTCGCAAAGGATTTTTATGTAGGCGACGCTGAGAGTCTTCATCAAGTTGGTCATGGTGTGCAGAGAAGTATTCGATAAGAATATCGCGGTATTTTTGACGAGCTTCGTCGCTACCCAGTGTATTGAGTTGTAATTGAATATTTTTAAGACCAAGCCGTTTCCATAGGCGCGCACCAATCGCAATAACTTCGGCATCAATATCGGGTGTTGATATACCATAAGTTTCCAGCCCTGCTTGATAAAACTGACGATAACGACCTTTTTGCGGGCGTTCATGTCGAAACATAGGACCTGTATACCAGATGCGTTGTTGTTGATTGTGTAGTAAACCATGCTGGATGCCTGCACGAACACAGCTAGCAGTCCCTTCAGGGCGCATTGACAAGCTATCACCATTGCGGTCAGCGAAAGTATACATTTCTTTTTCTACAATATCGGTAACCTCACCAATTCCTCGTGAGAAAAGCTCAGTAGATTCGATGATAGGAGTACGTAGTTCGTGATACCCGTAACTATTAAAAAGAGTACGGATAGTTGCTTCTAGGTGTTGCCAAGAAGCAGATTGAGCGGGAAGAATGTCATGCATTCCTCGCACAGATTGAATATTCTTTGCCATGTTGTGAAATTTTATTCCTGACTGCGGTTAGTTTTTTTAAACGCCTATTCTATCGTGAAATTAGCAACACTTCCTTTAGTAAATTCTTTTATATTGAGGCGTTTTCCTTCAACAAAAATTTCAACACCGCTGGCATTGCCAATACGGAACGTCATGGGCTTGTTTAGTTTGATTTCTTTTTCTTCACCTGCGGGTGATAAAGACTCAAAAACTGTTTTATTTTTCTTATCTTTTATTCTCATCCAAACTTCGCTTTTAAATACAAATTTTAATTTTGTATCACCTTCTGCTACAACCGCTTTCTCATCGTTGCTTTTGTTATCCTCTGTTGTTTTGTCAGATTTTTTTGCATCAGTGGTTTCTTTTTCATCTGCTTTTTTATCGGTTGCAGTGGTTTCCTTCTGTTTGTTTTCTTTTCCGACTTTCTCTATTGTTTCTGAGGATAGCTCATCTGTCGTGTTCTCGGCGTTGTTTGTTGTTTCGGCAGAGGCTAAGTTTTCTATGGCATCGTCGGGTAATGGGGCAGGTGCTTCATAAATTATAGACTCTGCATCATTACTAGTTGCAACATAATTCTTTTGTGCAGTTTGAGCTGAAAAGCCAGCCCATGTTTCGCTCATCCAACTGTTTACAGCAGGTATCATGCTGATACTTGCTAAGGCAACAAGAAACAAGGAAAGTAAACCTAGTCGTATTACCGTGGGCGAAATAGCTGCTTTGGATAAACCGTTATCAGCGCTAGGTTTGAAGTGGTGTTCTAAATCTTTAGGATCTGCGCCCCTTTGCTTCTCGTAGAGCACAATAATTTCTTCTGGGTCTACTTCTGCAAATTTTGCGTAGCTACGCAGGTAGCCTCGTATGTAGGGAGGCTCTGGAAGGTTGTCGTAATCTTCTTCTTCTAAGGCGGTAACAACGGAGGGGGATAAGCAAAGAGCCTCAGCAACTTCGTGAAGACTATAGCCACTTCGTTCTCTATATTCTTTTAGAACTAAACCCAGTTGTCCTTGCGTCTCTTTATTTGTTTGTTCTGCTTGTGTATCTGACATTAGCCGTTAGCCTATCTATCTGTAGTGGTAATTATAAAAACCTAGTTTGAGCATATTTATAGTACAAATTCTAGGAGCTTGTCTGAGAATATGAGCCGTAGCGAGGGAAAGCTGATTTGAGCTATATTTTTCATCAATTTAAGGAGAATAGTCATTCTATTTAACGAAAATTGAGGGAAAATGTAGCCAAATTCAGCTTTTCCGCAGTAGGCTCACTGTTCTC
>CAZQTJ010000199.1:0-4452 GCA_964596035.1 uncultured Cocleimonas sp.
AATTAGTAAAGGAAATGTGTAAGAGATTTACTAGTTCACTGCCGCACAGGCAGCTTAGAAAGCATCAACAGGTCTATTCTGAGCAATAATTAAGTTCACTGCCGCACAGGCAGCTTAGAAATTCAATTTTGCGATATTGTAGGTGGGATAAGCTCACGCCATTCAGCGATTACTTGTTGATATATACATGGTCATGTCGGATGGCGCTATCGCTTATCCAACCTACGGCGCTGTGTTGTAGGTTGGTGCTGAGGCACGAAGCCCAACATGAAGAAGCTTAGGGGCGGAATAAATAAGCTATAACTCCACCTACTTATGCGCCATAAAGTCTAAATCACAGCCGTTTTATTTTATCTGTAATTTGTTTGCTAAAGACTTCTAAAGCCTGACTTTGTGCTTTTACATAGTCACTATAGCTTTTGCCGTGAACTGGTGTATTAATCAGCGTTTGTTTTACCAATATTTCTTTATTGTTTTGCAATAAACGCCAGCGGGCTTTTAGGCTGATGTTTTTGCCTATCTCGCCATCAAAGCGTTCGATATTAATGCGTACTTGATAGCTGGGTTTAAAGGAGAATTTCCACGGATATTGTTCTACGCTGTCGGTTTTTAGTAGGGTGGATAGGTTGTCGGTTAGGGATTGTATAATTTCTTCTTTGTAAGAACCTCCCCATTGGTGTTTTTCTGCCATTATGATTTCATTGCTATTTTTACGGCTGATTATTTGTGGACGGTTTAATAGGCGAGGAATTTCTACGGGGCCAACGCCAATACGCAGTTTTGTATTGCTTGTGGTAACGGCAGGAAGTGATGATAGGGAGTAAAAACGTGTATTGCCTGAATCGTCTTCGCCTCCTCCCGATAAGCTAGAGCAAGCGCCAAGCAAGGTGGAAAGTAGTAGAACTAGAAGTAATTTCATGGTGCTTATTTTCCAAAAATAACAGAGTTAGGTTTGCGCTGTATGGTATCGGCAAGAATAGAGAAGGATTTTGATGCTTCGCTTAAGTTATTCATTAATTGTTGTAGTCGATACTGTAGCGCAGAGTCTTCGCTTAAGGTCGATTTAAGACTTTTATTGACAACCCGTGTTGTGTTGTCAATATGCTTTAAGGTTTTGTGTAAATCTTGTTGTAGTTTATTGCTGACGTTGTTGAGCGTTTGCATGCTGTGATGAGCATCTTTTTGTAACTTGTTGCCTATATTGCTGAATGTTTTTAGGGTGTGACTGGTATCTTTTTGTAATTTATTGCTGACATTATTTAGTGTCCGCAGGGTTTGGTGGGTATCTTTTTGTAAGACATTAATAGTTCTGCGGGTGTCTTTGAGTAAAAGACTGATATCATCAGCGGTTTTTTGTGCGCTGCTTAATGTGGCTATTAGCTTTCCTGAGAAGCCTTTTTTGTGTAGCTGTTGAGAAATTTTACTGATGCTTTCGGAGGTGGAGGCTATTCCTTTGAGTGTTTTCTTAACGTCTTTAGAGTTCAGCAAGGCAGTGACACTTGAAATGGCCTTGTTTAATTCGTTGGTGATTTCACTGGCATCAAAATTAAGTAAAGAGGTTAATGAGCCTGTGGTAGGGAAGATAGCTGGCTCGTTTGCATCGGTGGGTAATAAGGCGAATATTTGTTTGGTTTCTTGTTCCGAAAGTGGCTTTTTCGGCATGACTAAGGAGATATATTGAGCGCCTGTAATAAGGCTATCGACCGTTAGTTGTGCTTTTAGTCCATTGCTTACTAAATTTTGTAAGGTGTTTTCTGCGTCATTACGTTGTTTTTTTTCTGAGAATTTATCAATAAAGAGAGAGACTTTAACCAGTGTTTTGACCTGTGTATTTTTGTTATTTTTTTCTAAGAGGATAGTTTCAACTTTTCCCACGCGCACGCCGTTATATTCGATCACAGAATCAGGGCTTAAACCATGTAGGCTGTCGTCAAAATACATGGTATAAAATATTTTTTCTAAACGCTGCGTGTCATCATTGGCAAGTTTGTAGCTGTCGTAGAGTTTAAAGCTGGTTTTACCGTCAAGATCATAACCCTGTTTGTCGGTAGGTGTTTCAAAGGCTATACCACCTATTAGCAAGGAGACTAATGACTCAACGCGGGCAGATACGCCACTGGTATTTAGGTTTAGTTCTAATCCACTGGCATTCCAAAAGCGGCTATTGGTTTTTATTTTTTTATCGTAAGGGGCGTGTACGTAGATGGATATATCCACGCTACCGTTATCATCATTAAGCTCATAAGCGGTGACTTCGCCGACATTAATTTTATGATAGTAAACAGGGGAGCCAATATTTAAAGAGCCAAGATTGGCGCTGTTTAGAATAATCGAACGACCTTTTTCGCCCGTGGTGATGACGGGTGCAATCGCTAAGCCTTCGTAATGTGCTAACGCTTCGGTTTTGTCTTTGCCAGGGTCGATACCAATATGCACCCCTGAAAGAAGGGTGTCTAAACCACTAATGCCTTGAAAGGTGAAGCGCGGGCGCTCTACCCAAAATCGAGTATCACCACTCAAGTTTTCTGCCATTTCGGGGAAGATTTCGGCAGTTACTTGTACTTTTTTAAGGTCAGGCGTAAGGCTTAGTTTTTTAACTTTTCCGACTTGAATATCTTTGTAGCGAATAGGCGTTTTTTTTGCTTCGATACCTGAGGCTTGGTCAAAAGTAATGGTAATGATTGTACCGCGCTCACTGTAATACTTAAACACAAGCCATCCTGCGATTAAGACGGCGGTAAGGGGGATAACCCAAATAAGAGGAAACCGTGGTGCAGCTTGAACCTGTGCTGTTGGATATTCGCTATTTGTCATTATTTATTTTCACTTCTAAGCGGTGTGTTTTCTATTGCATCCCATATGAGGCGTGGGTCGAAAGTATGTGCTGCAAACATGGTGAGTATGACAACTGCTGCAAAGGCGAGTGCGCCAAAATCTGGGGTGACTGTGGCGCTGTTGCCAAATTGAACAAGGGCAACTAATAGCGCGATCACAAAAATATCAACCATTGACCATCTGCCCACAAATTCTGTGACACGGTACATGATGGTTCTGTCTTTAGGTCGCCAATGCGTTTTAAAATGAATGCTGAGTAGTAGCCCAAGTAAGGTGAGTAATTTAAGAATGGGAATAAAAATACTGGCAATAAAAATAAGCAGTGCTAGGGGCCATAAGCCTTCCTCTAGCAGATGCATAACACCGCTTAAAATAGTGTCGGACTGTCCCTCTCCTAAATAAACAAAGGTCATAATGGGGAAGGTATTGGCAGGAATATATAAAATGAAGGCAGCAATTAATAATGCCCATGTTCTGCGCAAGCTATCGGGATAACGTGAATGGAGGCAGGATTGACAGCAGGGACAGTGCATAACCGTATGAGTTTCTATCTTCTCAGGTAGTTTACTCAAGGTGTGGCAAAAATGACAGGAAATTAGCCCAGCCTCGCGTGCGGTTGTCATTGTCCACACCTGTTTTTTGTTCTTAGTTTATTCCACACATCATGGGGGTTAAGGGAGTGACTTAACAGAGTAAGGGATAGTATCAATAAGCAAAAAGCATAGAGTGAAGTACCCATAATTACGTCTGCAATATCGCCTAATTTAACCAGTGTGACTAAAATTGCTAGCATAAATATCTCAAGCATTCCCCATGCATCGGTACTGCGTAAAAAACGAAAAATAGGGGCGGTATAGCGGTTGATTCGGTTGGTTTTTACTTGCATAAGAATGTAGATAGTGCCAAGCAAGGTGGTTGCAGGAAAAACAATGGTAGTAAGAAATATCAAAATACTTAATAAGGGTTGACCGTCTTTGAATAAGGATAAGGCGGTTGTTAGCAGGGTTCCTTCTTGTATCAAACCAAGTGCTTTAAGTGATAATAAGGGGAAAAGGTTGGAGATAATAAATAAAATTAAGCCAGTGATTGCAAAAGCAAGGCTGCGGTCGATAGAGTTCTGTTTGTTCTTAAATAAGCAAGCATGACAACGCTGACAGTACGCCTCTTGGTTTTTACTAAGGGTCGGAATCGTTTGGATTAAATCACAATCAGGACAAGCAATCTTGCTGATTAATACCTTTGTTTGTGAGTGACTTGGATCGTTAGATTTCATTGCCTTATTCTGCCAGATTTTTATTGAAAAATCTGTAATTAAGGAATGAGGATTTAGTAAGATACGGAACTTGACGGAATTTTTGTTTCAGCATTGGATGCTCTCAAGAGGCACATAGTTACTCTTGAGAGCATTCAAGCTGGGACAAAAAGGCAAGTTTAAGTTTCGTAGGTTATTAAATCTTCATTCCTAAGGCTATTTTCACGGTCGAGTCCCGTAATATTCTGTGTATAATCACCGCCTGTTGTAAACAGTCTAATAAAATAATATTCCCGCTGGAGAAACTAAGATGCCAACCATGGACAAACGAACCTTCTTAAAACTACTCGCTTTAGGTGCTGCAG
>CAZQTJ010000200.1:0-4430 GCA_964596035.1 uncultured Cocleimonas sp.
TTTTAAACCGCTGTGGAATCAATGACTTGTTCATCATGCCGTAGTAGCCTCACGGGTTCAGGTTTAATATTAATCCTCAATACAGTTAAATTCATCCACTATATTTAACTGTATTGATAAATTTATGACATGTGCATTCCGCCATTAACATGGATGGTTTCACCTGTTACATAAGCCCCCATATCAGATGCTAAAAATAACACCGCATTGGCAATATCATCAGGAGAACCTAGCTTACCTAATGGAATTCCTGTCAACATAGCATTGCGCTGATCATCAGATAGTGCCTTCGTCATATCGGTATCAATAAAACCTGGCGCAACCACATTAACAGTAATTCCACGAGAACCAATCTCACGTGCTAATGATTTGGAAAAGCCAACAATCCCTGCCTTAGCCGCAGCATAGTTTGCTTGCCCTGCATTACCTGTCGCGCCGACAACGGAAGCAATAGAAATAATACGTCCTTGCCGCGCTTTCATCATACCCCGTAGGCATAATTTGCTTAATTTAAAAACAGAAGTGAGATTAGTGCTGATAATATCGTTCCACTCATCATCTTTCATCCGCATAAGTAAATTATCGCGGGTAATACCTGCATTATTGATCAAAATAGTAATGGCACCAAAATCAGCCACGATTGTTTTCATCACGCTTGCAATCGAGTCATCATCTGCAACATTTAGCATCATACCTTTACCCGTGATACCTGCTGCTGCAAAATAGTCACTAATCGCTTGCGCGCCCCCCTCACTGGTTGCTGTCCCAATTACAGTTGCTCCTGATTTTCCTAATGTTTCTGCAATTGCACGTCCAATTCCACGGCTTGCGCCTGTGACAAGTGTTATTTTTCCTTCTAAATTCATTTTATATTTTATCCTAAGCGTTACACAGCTCTAATGCTTTTTCTAATGACGCACTATCGTAAATACAAATATTACCCAATTTACGATCAATACGTCGATTCAAACCAAAGAGTATTTTTCCAGGGCCGAATTCTATAATACTTTGCGCGCCTAAATCATTTTTTAAGTTATTGATTGTATCAACCCAGCGTACAGGCTTAAAGAGTTGTTCTGACAAGGCTGTTTTGACATCACTTTGACCTTCCATACTACTCGCACTGACATTATGTAATACAGGCACAGAAGAGTCTGACAACGTAATATCTGCTAATTTTTCCCATAATTGCTCTGAAGCTCCCTTCATTAAAGAGCAATGAGATGGCACGCTGACCGCCAATTTAATCGCACGTTTTGCACCTGCTGCTTTTAATTGCTCGATTGCTCGATCAATTGCTTTAGCATCACCCGCAATAACAACCTGCCCAGGAGAATTAAAGTTTACGGCTTCTGCAATACCCTCTTCAGCTGCCTCGGCACATACCCTCACCACCTGATCATCATCTAGCCCTATAATAGCCGCCATTGCACCCTCGCCCTCAGCGACAGCCTGTTGCATAAAGCTCGCTCTATTGGCGACTAAAGCAACCGCATCATCAAAAGCCACCATACCTGACGCGACTAAAGCGCTATATTCACCTAAGCTATGACCAGCCATTCCAACGGGTAAACCACCCCCTTGAGACTTCCATACCTTCCATACAGCGACCCCAGCCGCTAACATCACAGGTTGAGTATTTTCTGTTTGGTTGAGCGAGCCATCTTCTGACAAGGTTAATTTCCACAAATCTCTCCCAAGCACTTCCGATGCTTGTTGAAAGGTTTTTTTAACTTCTGGAAATGAACTTGCTAAGTCTGCCAACATACCTGTTGATTGAGATCCCTGACCAGGGAATACTGCGGCAAATGCCATTTTAATTCCTCATGTTTTTTTAGTTTATCTGAATTCGCGAGCTTGTCGCTTCACATATTCAAGTTTAATAATTTTAATAATGCAATGAGATCTTTGTACAAACATTGTTGCGAATAAAAATAGCTTACCTCCTATTTTCATTAAACACAGAAAAACTCATGCTTATTTTTAACTCACTCTTCTGCCTCCACAAAGACCTCACCGTATTGTTTTTATACTAATTGATATTAAGTTTTCTGACCATAGTTTAAGAGTTGCGTTGACAATGATGTATAAATTAAGCACAAATTGCTATCAATCTGGAAAATCCATCAGAAATTACTTGTCATACAAGGTGAGTGGTAGATAATGCGTCGCACTGAAAGTTTTAAGTTTACTTGTTACACGAGAGAGTCACTCCTATGAGTCAAATGATGACACCAAGTAATATTAAAACTATCCAAAGGATTGACTACTGCTATTTTAAAAAATAAATAGTAATAGACCAAAAAGATACAAAAAATTTACAGAGATTATGAATAAGCATGGCTAAAGAAGAACATATTGAAATGGAAGGAACGGTAATTGAGACATTACCAAACACCACTTTTCGCGTTGAATTAGAAAATGGGCATGTTGTGAATGCTCATATTTCAGGACGTATGCGTAAGAATTACATTCGCATATTAACGGGCGATAAAGTGACAGTACAGCTAACACCTTACGACCTAACAAAAGGTCGAATTACGTATAGAAGCAAATAAGTATGTTGACCGTATAGCGTTTACAAAGCAACTGGAGCTAAAACTCCAGAATGCTTTCTGGTACTCTAATTGAATCCAACTCTACCCACCCTGTTAAAGAAAATAGGATATTAGCTTGGCTATCAATACTCCGCGCTATAATAAACTTTCTGGACATCATCCAAGTCATTCAGCATAGATATAAGTCTATCGAATCGCTCTGTCTCTTCCTCATCCAAAGGATGCGTCATTTGTGGTATAAATTGAACATCGTCAATGTCTAGCTCCACATCACCGATAGTATCCAATATTGCCTGCTTGGTTTTAAAATATTCAGTATCAGGCGCAAAGACAGTAATTTTACCCTCTTCAACTTCAATATCTGTTACATCAACATCCGCCATCAATAACGCTTCAAGAATTTCTTCATCGTCATCACCATCAAACACAAAAATAGCGCAATGATCAAACATGTGACTAACTGTACCCTGCACACCCAACTTACATTTTGTTTTAGTAAAACATTGGCGTACATCACCAATGGTTCTATTTGGGTTGTCCGTCAAACAGTCAACAATCACCATCGAACCTGCGGGGCCAAAACCTTCATAACGAGCTGGAGCGAAATCTTCACCTCCACCACCCTTGGCTTTTTCTAGCGCCTTTTCGATAACATGGGTAGGAACTTGGTCTTTTTTCGCCCTATCAATCAAACTACGTAAAGCTAAATTTCCCTCTGGCTCTACGCCACCTGACTTAGCGCAAACGTAAAGCTCTCGTCCGTATTTGCTGTAAACCTTCGCTTTCGCATCGGCGGTTTTTGCCATGGACTCTTTTCGGTTTTGATATGCTCGACCCATTGTCCCATCCCTTTAAAAAAAAATAATAAAGGGATAGTACAGAGTAGAGTGAGCTAAGGGAATTTTTTCTTTGTGAAATTAGAGTCTTTTGAACTACAGCATGAAATGAGAAGTTATTTCATGCTGTAGCCTAATTTTTAAGGATGAAAAACATCCAAATCTTTAGGCATAACAACTTTTCCCTTGTATTGCTTTTTAATTATTTTTAACGATTGATCTTTCACAGCAAGGCTACGTTTCATAAGATGCGTTAACAATAATAGTTTTACATTCGCTTCTTTTGCCAAGCGACCTATATATGAGGGCTTCATATGAAGATTTCGCGCGACACCTGTGACATCTTCTGGTACGGCATTATGAGCTACAAGTATATCTGAACCTTTAGCCAAATCAGGCACTGCCCCCAAGCGACCACTCATATCACCAGAAAAACTAATCGCACAGCCAGCCACTTCAACTCGATAAGCCAAAGAAGGAAAAGGTCCATGATGAGTAGGTACTGACTGTACTTTTATGTCCTTATCATTATAAATCTGTTTAATATTAAGATCACTATATGACCATGGAATAGTCTTGGTTTTTATCTTATAACGGCTAGGAACACTCGGATCATTATAACTGCCGAGATAAGGATAAAGCCCACCTTTACTGCCAATAGCACGATCCACAAACTGTTCGGCAGAAGCGACAAACTGCGTACCACTAGGTCCAAACACATTAAGATTTTTATCACGATCAGAGAAAAAAGCACCTTTAATATAAGCAGGAAAATCAGCACTATGATCTACATGAAAATGACTAAACAGCATCACCTCGACATCATTAATATTCGCCCTACTCTGCTTAAACCGTTGCAAACTTCCAGGACCTGTATCAATAATCACCCGCGCTTTATTATCCAACCAAATTAAATAGCCTGTGGATGCTTGCGTATCGCCTGCTAATAATTCTGGTCCCCGCGTACCTAACATTTGTAATTTCACACGCTCCGATTGACATTTTTGCGGAGCAACTTGCCCAAAAGCAGCCGTAG
>CAZQTJ010000201.1:0-4428 GCA_964596035.1 uncultured Cocleimonas sp.
TTAGGATAGATAAAACCCCATAGAGGTGTGGATGTGTAAATCACGTTACAGTTACATTAATTAGCATTTACATATTAATTAATTGCCACACATAATCTCTGACGCGCACAATCACAAACAGTTCAAAAAAAGTGTCATAAAACATAAAAAAAATTTATTGATGCAAAGTGAAACTTGAATCTACATTGACCTCATAAATTCAGGTGAAAAGCTTTGATGAATTATACGGGTGAATCAAGAGAAGATAAGGTAAACTATTGCACCACTTGATTTAGTCTACTATTTACTCAATTTAATCAACGGAGAATATTTATGAATATCCTAGCTTTTGGTCCAAATGGAAGTGGTAAAGGCACACAAGGTGCGATTGTTAAAGAAAAACATGGTTTAGATCATATTGAATCGGGCGCTATTTTTCGTGAACATATCAAGGGTGGAACAGAGCTTGGCATGAAGGCGAAAGCTTTTATTGAAAGTGGCGATTTAGTGCCTGATGAGATTACCATCCCAATGGTATTGGAGACGTTAGCAAAATCTAAAGAAAAAGGCTGGTTATTAGATGGTTTCCCTCGCTCGCTTGCTCAAGCAGAAGCTTTAGATAAAGCACTAAAAGAATCAGGCATGGCACTTGATTACGTTATGGAAATTACACTTGACCGTGACATTGCTAAAGAGCGTATTATGGGTCGTCGTTTATGTGCAAATGACAATAATCATCCTAACCATATTGCTTTCGATGCGATCAAGCCAGTTGAGAAAGATGGTGAGTTAGTGTGTCGTGTCTGTGGCGGAGAGCTTTCTGCTCGTGCGGATGACCAAGACGAAGATGCAATTAGCAAGCGTCATGATATTTATTATGATGAAGAAACGGGCACAATGGCTGCGGTTAATTACTTTAAAAATACGGGTGTTGAAATTATTGCGGTAGATGGAACCAAAGCGATTAAAGAAATATCAGCAGAAATTATGAGTAAGATTGGCTAAATAGGCCGTCGATATTAGAATATTTAAGTAGCCTGTAAAACGATACGGGCTACTTAGGGAGATAAAATAACTTCCCAAAAACTTACACTACTGCAAGCGGGACAAGTCAGCCACATGCAAAAATAAGTTTCTCATCTGTTGTAATAAGGCTAAGCGATTGTTTTTCAAAGCTTCGTCCTCTGCCATTACCATGACGCTATCAAAGAAATTATCTACATCTACACGTAAATCAGCCAGTGAGCTAAGTGCTTCTGTGTATTTTGCATCGGCAAATAAGGGGCTTACTTTTTCACTTTGTTCTAATACGGTTTGATACAGCGCCTTTTCAGCATCTTCTACTAATACCTTGGCATCGACTGCATCAGGAATGGCTTCTTTGGCTTTTTTGATGATATTACCGATACGTTTATTCGCGGCGGCAAGTGGTTCTGCGGCATCTAACTCGCGGAATTGATTGACTGCTTTTACACGTCGGTCAAAATCCAATGGACGTGATGGATTAACACTTGCAACAGCATCAACCACATCAACGGCTATTTTTTTGTCTTTATAATAAGCACGCAAACGCTCCATAATAAAGCCGTAAGTATCATCAACGGCGGTAGAAGCATCGACTTTATCGCTTAAGCCTTTAGCGGTAACGGTTAATAGCGCTTTTAAATCGAGTGATAACTCACCTTCAATCAAAATTCGTAATACACCGATTGCTGCGCGACGTAGCGCGTAGGGGTCTTTGCTTCCTGTTGGTTTTAAACCAATCGCAAAAATACCTAATAAAGTATCCAGACGGTCTGACAGTGAAAGAATTTTCCCTGTGATACTGGCAGGAATCACATCATCAGCAAAAGCGGGTTGATATTGTTGTTGCATTGCATCGGCAACCGCAGGCGTTTCACCATCGCGTTGTGCGTAGTAGCGCCCCATAATACCTTGCAATTCAGCAAACTCACCGACCATATCGCTCATTAAATCACACTTACTGAGTGTCGCGGCACGGTAAGCATCAGAGGTATTTGTACCTAACTGTTCGGCAATATATTGACTCAGCTGTGCCACGCGTTCTGTTTTTTCAAACAAAGTGCCTAATTTCTGCTGGAAGAATATTTTCTTGGTCGATTCTCTGCGTGACTCTAAGGTAACTTTGCCGTCTTGTTGCCAGAAGAATGCCGCATCGCTAAAGCGTGGGCGAATGACGCGCTCGTTGCCTTGCCTTACGGCATCGGGGTTTTTACTGTCAATATTTGCAATGGTAATAAAGTACGGTAAAAGTGCGCCTGTACTATCGGTTACAGGAAAGTATTTTTGATGATCTTGCATACTCGAAATCAGACATTCTTGTGGAATATCCAAAAACGCTTTATCAAAACTGCCTGATACCGCAATTGGCCATTCGATTAATGCGGTCACTTCATTTAATAAATTATCATCTATCTGTGCAACGCCACCTAATGCTTTGGCGGCATCTTCTGCCTGTTGGCGCACCATATTTCGGCGCTCCGCAAAGTTGGCAATCACATAGCCTGTTTGTTGTAAAACATTGGCATAATCTGAAGGGGTCGATATTTTTAGCGTATCAGGATAATGAAAACGATGACCTTTTGTCTGATTGCCTGCCTTAATTCCCATAACCTCGGCATTGATGGTGTCGCTACCGAGCATCATTAAAATCCAATGCACAGGACGCACAAACTCAATATCACTTGCCCCCCAGCGCATACGTTTGGGAATAGGTAAAGCGGCGAGGGATTTAGACACAATCTCGGCAACCAGTGCTTCTGTTGCTTTACCTTTTACCTCCTTTTTGAAGATAAGCCATTCGCCTTTATCCGTTTTCATACGCTCAAGATCAGCAAGCTCTACACCACAAGAACGGGCAAAACCTTGAGCGGCACGGCTTGGATTGCCCTCGTCATCAAAGGCTGCTTTTACCGCAGGGCCGCGACGTTCAACTAGCTGATCTGCTTGTCTGACAGGAATGTTTTTAAGCAAAATAGCTAAACGACGTGGTGCGGCGTAGGAAATAACATCTTCTGCTTGCAATGATGCATCCTTAAAGCCTGCAACAACACCTTCTGTAAATGCTTTGGACAATGTTAATAAAGCTTTAGGCGGTAATTCTTCTGTTCCAATTTCGATTAATAAATCTTTCACATCAGCCATGATTACTTCTCCTCACCGTTTGTCTCGTTATTCTTTTTTAGCATCGGGAAGCCCAACGCCTCGCGTGAGTCATAATAAGCTTGAGCAATTGCACGAGATAAAGCGCGCACTCGCAACATATAACGCTGTCGCTCAGTGACTGAAATAGCGTGGCGAGAATCTAATAAATTAAATGCGTGGGATGCTTGTAACATTTGCTCATAGGCAGGCAGTGGCAAACCATCTTCTATCAGTTGTTGGCTATCTTTTTCTGCCACATCAAAATGATGAAAAAGCGCATCAACATTAGCTTTCTCGAAGTTATAAGCAGACTGCTCGACTTCGTTACGATGATAAATATCGCCGTAAGTCACAGGACCTTCGGGGCCGTGCGTCCAAATTAAGTCATATACTGTTTCGGCATCTTGCAAATACATCGCCAAGCGTTCTAAACCATAAGTCAACTCACCTGCGACAGGTTTACAATCTAAACCACCGACTTGCTGAAAGTAGGTAAACTGACTCACTTCCATGCCGTTTAACCAAATCTCCCAACCTAAACCCCATGCGCCCAGTGTTGGTGACTCCCAGTTATCTTCCACAAAACGAATATCATGTTCTAGCGGGTCGAAACCAACGGCTTTTAATGAACCTAAATACAGCTCCTGAATGTCTAGCGGAGAAGGTTTAAGAATAACTTGGAATTGATAAAAGCGTTGCAAACGATTGGGATTATCGCCATAACGACCATCGGTAGGACGGCGTGAAGGTTGAACATAAGCCACATTCCACGGCTCAGGGCCTATTGCACGTAAGAAGGTAGCAGGATGGTCTGTCCCTGCGCCCATTGGCATATCGTAGGGTTGTAATATGGCACAACCTTGTTTTGCCCAGTAATCTTGCAGAGCGAAAATAAGACCTTGAAAGGTAGAAACATTGTATTCCGACATAGTAAAACGCTTTTATTTTATTGAAAATAATGAAAGCGAGCGATTATACGTCATTTTTTATGCGAGGCAGTAAATAAAGAAGTGATGGTATAAATAAAGTGAAAAGTGGTAAAGGAGTACGATGAGTTCCTAAGGAATGAGCACGAAATAAGTTTCCGATCTTATAACGCAGAATTTTTGTAACCGTTCAGATACCCTCTGGAATTTGTCAGCTCAAGGCGAAAAATGTGAGTTTACAGGTGTAAATGATCATTTTTTAACGCAGAAATGGCAGATTTCAGGGGGTAGGTGAACGGTTACAAACATAAAGCCTCTGATAAGTTTCAAGGAAGGCATATCTAGCATTGACTTTAAT
>CAZQTJ010000202.1:0-4425 GCA_964596035.1 uncultured Cocleimonas sp.
GTTTCATCGACTTTGATGCCTTCTGGTGTAGTAGGGCATTGGTCTTTGCTGTCTACCACGCCGTCTTTGTCGTTATCCTTTTCGCAGCCCTGCATATTGACAGTGATGCCTGATAACGTTCCAGGGCATTGGTCTTTGCTGTCCACCACACCGTCTTTATCAGTATCTGCTGGGCAACCTGTCGCATCGACTAGGGTTCCTGCGGGGGTGTTCGGACATTTATCAGAAGGGTTGACGACACTATCTTTATCGTCATCAGATGTTGCACTGACAAGTGCTAGTTGCAGTTTTTGTGCGCTTGCTTTCATACTAGCTAAACTTTCATCTTGCTGTTTTTGGTTGAGCGCACAGCTTGCTTCTGTCGTTGCAAGTTTGTCGGATAGACCTGCAAAAGCTTGTATTTTATGTTGTAAGCCATCATTGCTTTTTGTTTCAGCCGCAATTTGGTTTTCTAATTCAGTAATACGTTTTGCAAGTTGATCTCTCTCGTTTGAGAGGCTTTGCATGGTGCTAATATCGCCTTTGATGGTATCTTTTAGCTTGGTGATTAGTGCATCTTTATCCGCTAATGCTTTTTTATTTGCTTCTATAGCGGTGTTTAACTGTGCCTTTAATTCTTTGTTTTCTTTGCCTAATGCTGGGTCTGGAGTTGCAGGAAGTGGTGCGACCTCTGGCATTGCCATCGGCATCATTGGCACTTCCATCATGTAATATGGAGCAGGAGGTGGCATATACATAGGTTGCTGAATAGGATTTTGCATCATCATCGGTGGTGCAAAGTTATTCATTGGCATGTCAGGCATAGGAGCAAAATTTTGCTGAGCCGTGGGCATAGCTTGTGGCAACATTGGCATTTGCAAAGGGAATGCTTGTTGCGTTGGTATTTCTAGCGGAGGAAACTCATTTTTCGCGGGCATTACTGGAGTAGGCATTTGCATAAAACTAGGGTTGAAGCCTGAATTATTAAATGGCATGGCTGGCATAGTACCAGCATCCATAGGATAAGGCATTGCTTCCCACATAAAGGGTTGCTGGTAATTATCAACCATAAGGGGAGGCCAGCAATCAATGCTGGGAGGTGTTTCAGCAACGGCTACTTTTATAGATAGTGCTAGGAGGCTAGTCACTAACAAAGGTTTGATCGCTATTCTCATTCTACGAATCTCCAGAAGAGTTTGTTTTTTATCATTTTCCGCCGACAGACAAATCTCGTCGTGCTGTGGCGATTGTTATAGTAAAGCCCGCTATAACATCTAGAAAGGACATAAAAGTAAGGATTAAGAAGACGGAATTTCCAGCCCAAGGAAATATCATCCAAGAAACAAGGAAGCCAACCAGTACAAACGTCGACAAAGTATGGTCGATGATAGAAATACTAGATGTCCGTGTTGCTTTAAATAGCTCGACATAAAGTGCAATAATGCCGAGTAGAATCATTAGGTCGCCCCACGTTGGCTTCCATACTGTCCCTGAAGGAAGTTGTATATGAGCGGCAACAAAGTAAAGTTTTTCGTGTGAAATGCCAAGAAGATGCATGACCCAGTAAGCAAGTAAGAAAAGAACAAAGAGAGGAATGAAACTTAATGCTTGCATCATGATGTGTAAACCCGTCCGTAGGTTATAAAAAATTCCAAGTATAATCTTTTTGTCTTATTAATTCTTTACTTAAAGCGTGAAATTCATCGTTTTTATCACTCTTTTTCCTATCTTCTCTCGTTATAAGCATCTATTTCCCGAAAAAGAGAGAAAGCTTATCATCAACAATAAGCTGTTTATGTTTTTACCTTTATGATTAGAGTCTGTTCATTTTGTGCTTGTTTTTGCATCTATATTTATCGCGGTAGAAATAAAGGGAGGAACGGAATTAGTCGTATCTTTCTGCTGATAAGAGGGAATTCACTAATCAAAAAATCTCTTCATACTTTTAATCATGCTTAAGCGTTCATAAGCGCAGTGAGTGAGAAGCACTAATTTCTCATCATGAAGCCTTTGTAAGAATGTTTAAAAATATTCTAAATAATTGACTAAAAAGAAGGGATGTATGATACATAAAAATATAAAAAGCTACAAATGGGCGTATCTGCCTGTCGTCTTGAGTTCGGTAGCCATTTTAGCAACTCAAGTAAACGCTTCACCTAAGCAGTATGCTCCAGCACAGCAAGTGAAGAATATTAATTATGATTATGTGGGCAGTGGTTCCAATGTCGGTGTAAGCATTAGTGATGAGGGTGATACCACTTTTGATGTGAATGCGGTGCTGTCTGAAGATAAAGATAGTGTAACGAGCGGTGGTTTATGGGCAGACGTTGATTTAGTCGGGGATGACTCGGGCGTTAAATCAGGCGGTGTGCGTGTCGATCATAACTGGATTGTACGTGACAAGCACGGGAAAGCAGAGCATGTGAATAAAATCTATGGTGCTTACGATACCAATAAAGCACATCATGCGAAGGCAACCGTTGGTTTTGGACAAGAAACAGATTCAGGCTTTTGGGAAGGTCATGTTAGTAAAGGTCTAACGGGCAAGAAAAAAGTGAGTACTGCGGCCGTTTCTGAGAAAGCCTATGATTATGGCGTTGGTGCGACAGTCGGTACGTTTATTGATGAGGAAAATGTGCGTGTGCGCGCTGGTGTTGATTACCAATGGGGTGATGAGCAAGGCGCTGGTGAAGATGAAGCAACCTTGTTAGCCATTTCTGCGGGTGTAGAAAAATTCTTCCAAGGAACGCCACACAGTGTCGGTCTTGATATTAGTACATCGCAAAAAGATGGTGGTTATAAGACAAATAAAAATGATAATGGCAGTGTGCGTAGTAAGCTAAGCTATCACTACGATTTTGGTGGAGCGAATGTGTTTCAGCCTGATAGACGTTATCGTCGTGTACGTGTAGAAATTCCTGGAAAAGGACGCGCTAAACGTTATGAAAAACGTCCAATTTATAAGCACAAGACGACAAAAGTTCCTGTTTATGGTAGTAAAACGGTTAAAGTACCTTATAAGCAGCTAGTGAAAAGCACTATGGAGCTTGAAGGGCAGACGTTCTTTAAGTTGAATCGTGCCGATCTTATACCTTCGGCTAAAGCACGTTTGAAGCAAATTGCAGCACAAATTCGTAAAAATGGTTACAAAGGGTCTATTCGTATTACAGGTAATACCTGTAATTTAGGTGATACAAAATATGATAAGCGCTTATCAGAGAAACGTGCGGCAAATGTTCGCGCCTTTTTAATTAAAGAAGGCTTCAATCCAAAGCATTTGATTGCACGCGGTGTGGGTAAAGCAAACCCTAAATACCCTACAACGCCAGATCAAGACTTCAAAAATCGCCGTGTTGATATTGAATATGTTTCAGAGCGTTCAATTTATAAAACAGGTTATCGTAACGTCAATAAACGAGTGCAGACAGGTACACGTAACGTCACTAAAAAGATCAAAGTAGGCTATAAAAACGTAATGGTCGATAAGGGCGCTCCAGGCACACCGCGTGTTGTATGGAGAACAGAAGTCATACCAACAGCCCCTGCATGGATCAAGCGCGCCTTGCATAATACGATCAAACATAATCGTGGTGTCGATACTTATTTAACAACGGCGGGAAGTGGTAGCACACCCGTAGTAACCGTTAAAAAGCCAGTTGCGACAAATGATACGGCTACCGTTGTCACAGGCAATAAAGTGACCTTAGATGTTCTTGCGAATGACGTTGACAATGAAGGCAAAGGCATTAGCTTGGTTGCAGATGGCTTTACTCAAGGAGCGAATGGCGGAACTGTTACTCTTGTCGATGGGAAATTAGTCTATATGCCTGCGACAGGTTTTATAGGAACAGATACCTTTAATTACTCAATTATTGATGCAAGCGGTGATATCGCAACGGCAACCGTGACAATCACGGTGACTGCGGCGGGTACAGGCGGTGGCAATACAGTAACAGCGCAAGACTTCTCTCAGACAATCAAAGTCGGCGAAAACTATGTTGTTAATGTGTTAAATGGAGCAACAGGTGAAGGAGTCACGCGCCAAAGTTTCACCCAAGGATCAAATGGTACGGTTACTTTGGGTACAAATGCGGATACGGAGTTAGTTTATACTCCAGATGCGGGTTTTGTTGGCACAGATACCTTTACTTACACTGTTGTTGATAAGTTTGGCAATACAGCAACAGCAACCATTACGGTTATCGTTACAGCGTCTGGTACAGGTGGAGGAAATGAAGAACCTGAAGCCAACGATGATCATGTGACAACCGATATGAATGAAGCAACTTGGATTAGAGTGGTTGAAAATGATATCGACAATGAAGGTAACGGTATTAAAGTAACGGCTGTCACCCAAGGTAGCAATGGCTCGGTCGTTATAGATGGTGACGATGGTGTTGAGTATCAACCCAATGATGGCTTTACAGGTACTGATACCTTTACTTA
>CAZQTJ010000203.1:0-4420 GCA_964596035.1 uncultured Cocleimonas sp.
CGACTTAAAGTTCGTTTAAATGCGAATTGTAAACGATGCCCTTGGTATAACTTATGTAAAGGAGCTTTTGCAGAAAAAATAAAGCGCACTTTACGATCATATAACTCATCAACTAAATAGAAAAAACGTCGTGCGGCAGGATCATCACTCGCTGTCATGACGGGAACATTCGAAATCATAAACACAGCATAACGCTCTGACAACCAAATGAAATCGCTGGTTGTACGGGGTGTCTCGCATATCTCTGAAAAATCAAACCACACTATATTATCCGAAGTCTGCAACGTAATAACATCCCGCTGATAGATGTTTAATACCTGCCCCCGCTTTAAACTTCCCTGAGCTAATTGCTCGAAACAGGCGGTCATTTCTGAGTCATTATGTGCGTAAACTTCAGCTGACTTTCCTAATATATCCTCAGTGCGGCGTATGCGGTAGTCGATACCGTTGTCTAAATTAATCACCTGCATATTATTTTTTATAAACTGATGATGAGGAATAAACCGTTCTGCTTGAATACTACCTTGATATAGCTTGTCAGGCTCCCGATTTGAGGTCGTGACAAGTACCACACCATTATTAATTAACCTTTCTAATAAAGGGTAGAGCAACATAGCATTGGTGATTTCAGTAAGATGTAACTCATCTAAGCATAATAAGCGAAGGTCTTTAGTAAACTCATCTGCAATGGCATCTAAGGGATTTTCTTGATCTGGATGATCTTGTAATGCTTGATGAATAATCAACATGAAATGGTTAAAATGGCAACGGCGCTTTTCTTTAATATCAGTGCTTTTATAAAACTGATCCATCAACCATGTTTTACCGCGCCCTACTCCACCCCATAAATAAATACCTTTAATATTTAGCGTTTTCTTTGCCGAAGCGGTCTTTAAAAACCAAGATAAAAAACTGTTCTGTTTTAGAGAGTCAATGTGATGATATTGTTGCTCTAAAAGATTCTGTATTGCTTGTAGATGTTGTACAGCCTCAGCCTGAATGGGATCAGGGTCGATGGATTTATTCGCTAATTTTTGATTGTAACGATTGACTAGGGACATATTTGTCTCTTACTTGAATCAGAGAAATCTTTTCTTATCTGGAATAGTGTCAACACGATGCCAAAATCGTAAATTCTCTCGTCGATATGAATCAACTCTAAACGGCATATCACTAAAAGGAAAGCTGACGGTGATAGCACCTTCTGATACATTATCTAATATCGGAATACCCGTCATTTTATAACGCTCTACTACTCCTTTTGCAGGATGTCTAAACTTATTACGATAACCCCGTGAGTTTAAAGCTAGTGTAGGATCAACGGCATCAAGAAAGCTTTGAGTAGAGGAGGTGCGACTGCCATGATGAGGAACGAGCAATACCTCTGCATTTAATTTATCTTGTTGATGTGCTAATAAATAAGTCTCAGTCCGCTTTTCAATATCCCCCGTTAATATCAAACTATGATACGGGTTCGATGCTTTCAATACGCAAGACAGATTATTATCAGATTCGTTTTGGTCAAAATCAGCGTCAGGGTGTAAAAATTCAAAGCTTACCCCATCCCATTGCCACATCTCACCTGCTACACATTTACTTATTTTATACTTATCTAAAAAATGGGTATCACTACTAATAATTTCATCGACTGGCACGGCTTTTAAAATCGCAACCGTTCCACCACGATGATCCATATCTTCGTGTGAGATGATCATTTTATTAATTTGTTTTATGCCAATGGATTGTAAATATGGCAACATCACTAATTTACCTGTATCAAAATGAGCACTCACTCTTGGGCCAGTGTCATAGATCAATACGTGATGCTTGGTTCTAATAAGCGATGCTAAACCTTGCCCTATATCGAGCATCGTATATGCAAATTCTCCTTGCTGTGGCACACTTTGTTGCTGATGGCTAAAGATAGGAATCAATAATAAAACGCCTAGCCATTTAGCAGGAAATCCTTTTGGTAAAAAGAGAAATAAAACAGCCAACATCATCACTAAAACTAAGGGGGGACTAAGCGATTGAAACCCTAGTGATGCGTAAGAAAAAGTATCAAGCCATTCCAGTGCTTGCATGAGGTAGCTAATATTGATGGATACAAACTGTAGCAAATAATCACTTAACCACGGTGCAAATACCAAACATATCATCGCCAGTAAAATGAGTGGCACGATAATAATCGTCACCCAAGGAATAGCAATTACATTAGCGATAGGTGATATGAGAGAGGCGCTACCAAAGAATAAAATAGTCAGCGGAAACATCCCTATAGAGAGCATAAATTGTAAATATATTAAAGAAAAACGTGGCTTTGCTTGTTGTCTACTAGCGTACAATAAAATCAAAATAACAGCAGAAAATGAAAGCCAAAAACTTGCGCTCATCGCTGCAAAAGGGTCGATGAGTAATACTAAAATAAGCGCAATGGATAAAATCTTAGACGACGGTACACGTTGACGCTGCACCAATGCGATAACAATACCACACACCATAATCAAACTACGTTGGGTGGGCAAGGTAAACCCTGCTAACACTGCATAAGCCGTTGCAAAGATAATTGCCAAGAAAGCACCTGCAATACGTACAGGAATTTGTTGGTAAAGCACGGGAAACAGCCAAAAAATCACCGCTACTAATAAGTAGGCAGAACCTGCCACCATGCCGATGTGTAAACCTGATATTGCAATTAAATGACTCGTGCCTGTTTGACGAAATAAACCCCATTGCTTATCACTAATATCATCTCTGCTGGCTACCGCTAGAGCAGATATAATAGCCGCACTAGCTTTGTCACTCACTGTCGAACGTATTTTTTGCTGTAATTGCGCTCGAAAATGATTAACCGAATACCAAGGAGCTTGATAAAGCACTTTATTTTCGACTGACTCTCGCACATAGCCCATCGCTTTGACGCGTTGAGTAAATAGCCTTTTCTCATAATCAAAACCACCTTTATTCATAAAGCCATGAGGTCGTTTCAAACGTACTTGTAAGCGTAATGTTTCCCCTGCGCTGATCGTTTGGTTTGTACGATACCAGCCTAATTTTATTTTCCCTCTGAGTGCGATGGTTTCATTCGTGGCGGTATCACCTTTCAATCGTTTTACTTTGGAAACATCCAAATAAAAACGCCAATCCTCTCCCCTCCTTTCTGGAATCGTCGCGACAACACCTTCAACAATCAAATCTTTTCCTTCAAGATGACTAGAAAGGCGTGAGTTTATAATGGAATTGGCGGCATACGTGGCATACAAACTACCCACAATCATAGCCAATAGAAACATTAATATCTGTTGACTAATATTTTGATAGTAACAAGCTGAAAACAACTTCTGATGATTATGCAGCTGATAAATTAAAATAGTTGCAAACAATAGAGCTAATAACGCCATAGTGTTTGGCAAAACACTGAAAAACTGCAACATGAAAGAGCCAGAAAAAAATCCAGCGGCGACTGTTCGCATGTAAAGCCCATTGAGAAAATATTTGGAGATAAGTAGGGGGATACCGATAATTAAAAAAAATTAATGACCATGATTGAAAATAGTATACTTATCACTATAAACTAAGACTTAATGACAATAAAATTTTTTAATCCAACAATAAAGCTTTTGCACGAAAAAAATGTTTGCTTTTTACTCAGAAAAGAAAAAGAAGTTAAGCTAATTTTTCTTTTGTTACCCTTTCGTGTAAATATCTAATAATAATTTTGCGAGGCGCTAGTACCTGTATGCCTAAAAAGTTTTTCAAACAATATTCACCTAATCCAGCGCGCCTCAAAGAGAATAAAGCATTGGGTTTTTTAGGTGATCGTTTATATAGCCCACGTTTATGGCATCTCAACCGCCACTCGGTAGCAAAGGCATTTGCAATTGGCTTATTCTGCACTTGGTTGCCATTTCCTTTTCAAACCGTTATTGCGGCCTCATTAGCCATTTTCTACACCGCTAATATCCCGCTTTCGGTGGTATTAGTTTTTATCACTAATCCTATTACCATTCCCCCGATGTTTTATTTTGCTTATCGCTTAGGCAATAAAATACTCTTACGAGAAGACAGTCATTTTAATCTTGAATTAAGTTGGGAATGGCTCACAACGGGTATGGCACAGGTATGGCAACCGTTGCTGTTTGGTAGTTTAACATTAGGAATTATTTCATCAATTTTAGGCTATATAACAATCCACCTACTGTGGCGTTACAATATCAAATGTCGCTGGAATGAAAGAAGAGCGTTGCGTCAACGTCGTAGGTTACGTCAACAACAGAAATGAAAGGCTAAAACCTGAAGTCACAGATTCAGGTAAAAAACGACAATAAGCTTGATAGCCTTCATCACCACTTATTCCTAGCAAAGTGCTAAGGAACGAGCATGAAATAACTTCCCGATTCTAACTTGCTTTTTTATCCCA
>CAZQTJ010000204.1:0-4391 GCA_964596035.1 uncultured Cocleimonas sp.
TTTTTGTTTTTTAAAAGTTTTAGGTATTTTTTAACTTTAATCTCTTTACCATCAAGCAATACATGCGTTGCAATGCCTCTTTTACACATTTCGGTCGCTGTCATCCAGTAATCTTTACCGATTAACATTTTTTTAAATTCTTTTTTTGTCAGAAATTTATCAGTCAAAATAACATCAGCAAAAAAAGCTCTAATATGCTCTGCTCTATGTTTAATTCGAGATTTTATTTCCCCACCTTTACCTGTAACACCGCCTGAATAATCATGGAACATAAGATCACTTCTCGGGGTGACCACACGTTTATCACCCATGCAAAAAACTAACGCGCCCATAGAGTAACCGCGAGAATCTAAAATAGTGGTTGTTCGTCCCTTAAACTTATTTTTAATCAAGGTATAAAACTGACTACCCTCATCGACTAAGCCACCACCTGAGTTAATACGCAATTCTAACGTGTCATGCTCACCTGCATTCCATAGCTCATCAAACATTTCATGTAAGCCCCTCTCGTACTCTTGAAATGAGTCAATAAAGACACGATAACTGATATGCTCTGGCGCTTTTTTATAGGTATCTTTAGACACCTTAATTTCTTTTAGAGGAACAACGGTTTTAAATAAGGTGTGATGCTTTGAGTTTAATGTTTTTTTGCTCATATTGACTTCCTTCTTGCTCTAAAAAAATCACGCAAGGTATTTCCACAAAGTTCAGCTAAAACGCCACCAAGCACTTCAACACGATGATTGTGTCGCGCATCTGATAAAATATCAAAAACACTACCCGCTGCCCCTGTTTTAGGGTCATAAGCACCAAACACTACCCGCCCTACTCTTGCATGTATTATCGCTCCTGCACACATCGTGCAAGGCTCCAGTGTTACATACAACGTCGTATCGGGGAAACGATAGTTTTCTTCAGATTGCCCTGCTAAGCGTAATGCCATTATCTCTGCATGTGCCGATGGGTCATGCTTTGCTATGGGCTGATTCCAAGCTTCAGCAATGACTTTATTATCTTTAGTCATCACCGCGCCTACAGGAACTTCCCCCTGCTCGCTCGCTTTAGCTGCCAAACTTAAAGCGTGATGCATCCACTTTTCATCGATGACTTGCTGACTAGAAATAAGGCTATTCCCACTCTATTGTTGCAGGTGGTTTACCTGAAATATCGTAAGTGACACGTGATATTCCTTCCACTTCATTGATAATGCGATTGGAAACCAAGCCTAAGAAGTCATAGGGTAAATGCGCCCAGCGAGCCGTCATAAAGTCGATGGTTTCTACTGCACGCAAAGCCACCACGAAATCATAACGACGACCATCTCCCATCACCCCAACCGACTTAATTGGCAAAAACACCGTGAATGCTTGTGATGTCTTGTCGTAAAGGTCGTGCTTATACAGCTCTTCTATAAATATATGGTCTGCAAGACGTAATATATCGGCATACTCTTTTTTTACTTCTCCCAATATACGCACACCCAATCCAGGGCCAGGAAAAGGATGACGCTGCACCATTTCAGGCGGCAGACCTAGCTCTATACCGATGGTGCGAACTTCATCTTTAAATAACTCGCGCAATGGCTCCACTAATTTAAGCTTCATGTCATCGGGTAAGCCACCGACATTGTGATGTGACTTTATGAGATGCGCCTTACCTGTACGGCTACCAGCCGACTCAATGACATCAGGATAAATCGTACCTTGTGCTAGCCATTTAGCATGGCTTAATTTGTTAGACTCTTCATCAAATATTTCGACAAATAGATTACCGATAACTTTACGTTTAGCTTCGGGGTCTGTCACACCTTTTAAGGCATCTAAGAAACGTTTTTCCGCATTCACACGAATAACATTGACTCCCATGTGTTCTGCGAAAGTCGCCATCACCTGATCACCTTCTTGATGTCGCAATAGCCCTGTATCAACAAACACACACGTTAATTGATCGCCAATTGATTTGTGCAACATAGCAGCGACAACGGAGGAATCAACACCGCCTGATAAGCCTAAAATAACTTCATCAGACCCTACTTGTTTTTTGATATTGATAAGGCTTTCATCAATGATATTTTTTGATGTCCATAGCGCCTCACAAGCACAAATTTCAGCCACAAAGCGTTCTAAAATACGTCCACCTTGCTTGGTGTGTGTTACTTCAGGATGAAATTGAATACCATAGAATTGTCGCTCTTCATTTCCAATGGCGGCAATCGGTAAGTTATCGGTACTACCCATTAGCTTAAAGCCTTCTGGTAGGGTATCGACATGATCGCCGTGAGACATCCACACATCCAACAGACCATGACCTTCCTCATTAACATGGTCTTCAATATCTTTAAACAAGCGCATATGCCCACGCGCACGAACTTGAGCATAACCATATTCACGATGTTTAGATGTCTCCACCTTAGCACCAAAGTGAGATGCCATTGTCTGCATACCGTAACAAATACCCAGAACGGGAATACCTAAGTCATACACGCCCTCTGGCGCAACAGGCGCATTATCACCTATTGTTGACTCGGGACCGCCAGACAGAATAATGCCTTTTGCACCAAAATCAGCCACTTCTTCAGGCGTTACATCCCAAGGGTAGATTTCACAATAAACCCCTATTTCACGCACTCTGCGTGCGATTAGCTGAGTGTACTGTGCGCCAAAATCGAGAATTAAAATACGGTCGGTATGGATATTATTGCTCATGGGGTGATCCTTGCATGGGGAGGGGGGATTTAACCCCTATGAAATATCGTTTTCCATAGGAGCTATTATTTTATTAGATCCTGAATCCGTGAGGTCAATGCGTCCTGTGCCGTAGTGACCTCACGGATTCAGGTAGATATTAACTATGATAATTAGGTGCTTCTTTAGTGATGGTCACATCATGTACATGCGATTCTTTCATGCCTGCACCTGTAATGCGTACAAACTCTGGCTTTTCACGCATTTCTTCCAATGAAGAGCAACCCACATATCCCATGCTAGAACGTATGCCGCCTGTTAATTGATGCACGATAGGCGCGAGCGGACCTTTAAATGGCACTTGACCCTCAATACCTTCTGGTACTAATTTATCAACGGCATTTTCTGATTCTTGAAAGTAACGATCACTCGAACCTTTTGACATTGCCCCTAGAGACCCCATGCCACGGTATGACTTATAAGAACGCCCTTGATAGATAATTACATTACCAGGCGCTTCTTCTGTTCCTGCAAACATACCACCTAACATAACGCAATGCGCACCCGCCGCCAGTGATTTTGCAACATCCCCAGAAAACCGAATACCGCCATCTGCTATCAATGGAATACCACTGTCTTTTAAGGCTTTTGCAACATTCATAATAGCGGATATTTGAGGTACACCAACACCTGCTATCATGCGTGTTGTACAAATTGAGCCAGGGCCAATACCAACCTTTACAGCATCTGCACCATGAGCAACTAAAGCGAGTGCCGCCTCTCCCGTTGCGATATTGCCACCGATAACTTGGACTTGGGGAAAGGTATCCTTCACCCATTTAACACGGTCTAAAACACCTTTAGAATGTCCATGAGCCGTATCCACTACAATGACATCAGCTCCCGCTTCAACCAAAGCTTTAACACGTTCTGCCGTACCATGCCCAACACCAACCGCAGCACCTACACGCAAACTTCCTGATGCGTCTTTACAAGCGTATGGAAAGTCTGTCGATTTTTGAATGTCTTTTACGGTAATTAGTCCCCGTAGTTTAAAGTCGTCATTGACCACTAATATTTTTTCGATACGGTGCTCATGCAATAGCGATCTAATTCGTCCTTTGCTGGTTCCCTCTTTGACAGTAATCAACTTATCTTTAGGTGTCATAATAGAGCCAACGGGTTGATCAAGATTTAATTCAAAGCGTAAATCACGCCCTGTAACAATTCCCACGAGATCTTCACCATCAACCACTGGCACACCTGAAATATTATGCTTTTGGGTAATGGCAAGGACATCCCCAATGGTGACATCAGGCGATACCGTAATGGGGTCTTTGATAATACCACTTTCAAAACGCTTAACTTTTGATATCAACGTTGCTTGTGCATCAATCGTCATATTCTTATGCACGATACCCAAACCACCTTCTTGGGCTAAAGCAATCGCAAGGTTTGCTTCGGTTACCGTATCCATAGCCGCAGATAAGAAAGGAATATTCAAGGTTATTTCTTTGGTTAAGGGGGTACTCAGATCTACATCGGCAGGTAAAACAGTAGAGTGGGCTGGCACGAGAAGAACATCGTCAAATGTCAGGGCTTCTTCTAAAATTCGCATAGCAACTTCCTAATATTATGGGGAGGGGAAAAGGCTAACATCTAAGCGCTCACGCGGATTCCAGATGCTAACTCGGCGCTTTCTTAAAA
>CAZQTJ010000205.1:0-4390 GCA_964596035.1 uncultured Cocleimonas sp.
TAAGGTGTTTTAGCAATTAACAGCGCGCGAGGGTCAAGGCGTGGCACGCTGGCGAGACTTACTTTTGCATCTAATGTTTGAGATTGCAGAGTAACGCGGCGTTTATTACTGCCTGATGCTAAGGTCAGTTTAGTCGGCACTTTGTATTCAGCTGAAAAATCGGCAATCGCAAGGGTGCTGATGTTAGATTTCATTGCACGCTTTTTCATCACACGAACGGGTGCAGCCATGACCGCTGTGGGGGCGGCTCCATCCATTTCAGCCATCACTTCATCTTGCATCATGGGCATGGAGTTTCTCATGCTTTTTTGCATCAAAATTTGTTCTGGCATAAAGTCAATTATCCAAGGGTTAAGAGGCGGTAATTGCGAACTTGCCGAGGGACGCAGTGTAGATAATGTCACCTTGACGTTATTCCAATCTTCTCCTGTGCGTTGTGTGATTTGCGCTAATGATTTTAACTGAACTTTGCCTGATTCTGTCTCAAGGTCGGCATCATAAACAGGCTTCCAACGTGCGCCACGAATCTGATAGCGTAAATTTAACTCAAGCTCTGTGGATTGTGCTGCGCTAATATTTAAGACGGCGGTACGAGTCGTGCGTTGATGAGTGGCAACTTGATCCAGTTCTCGCTGTAATTTTTTGATGTTTTTATCGACAGCTTTAATTTCTTTTTGGGCGCTGCGGATTTTCTCATGGGTGGCTGCCGTTGCCGTGGCTAAGGTCTGCCATGCTTTATTCCATTGGTCGATGGGGAGTTGTTTGTAGCTACTTGTTGATTCTGAATTAGGCGTATTACCGTTACTCGCCATCGCACGGATATAATTTAACTGGTCTTTATTTTCTGTCAAGCTATCGACTAATATCTGTTTTTTGTCATTAAGTGCGTCTATTTGATCATGCAGCTTTTTTTCGCTTTTTTGCACCAAATTTTTATTGATTTTTTGTTGTAGCTCAACACTGCCTAACTGCACCTCTGCTGTTGCTTTACCTGCCACACGTAAAGAGGACTCTAATAGACCCAAAGGCAAGCCTGTTAAAGCGATAGAATGCTCTCCAACAGGGACCGAAACGTTAGCAATACGACTTATCATGGCACTATCTGGATAGATCGTCACCTGATTGATGTTTGAGTCTGCGCTTAGGTTTTTAGCGTGCAAAGGCGTTAACCATGAGCTACTAGCGAGTATAATGGCTAGGTATCGCGTTTTATTTGTTGTCATTTCTTTATCCTTGTCGTTATTTTAATTTTTAGTCTGTTATCATCAACTTTCGTTCCAAAAGTGTCATTATTATGCCCGTGAAGCTTGTTGATTCCCATTGCCATATTGATTTAAAGCCATTTGATACTGATCGTTTAGTGGTATTACAACGTGCGCGAGAAGCTTCTGTCTCTGATATTATCGTGCCAGCGATTACGGCAAGTAGTTGGAATCATTTGAAAATACTGGCTGATAAACAGGAATGTCTACACCCCGCTTATGGTTTGCATCCTATGTTTATGTCAGCGCATACATTAAAACATCTTGATGATTTGGATCATTTTTTACAAGCTGAAAAAGCGGTTGCGCTAGGTGAATGCGGTTTGGATTTTTTTATTAAAACAGAACAAACCGATACGGCTAAAAAAGCACAGTTACATTTATTTAGCAGTCAATTATCCATCGCTCAACAACACAAACTACCTGTTATTATCCATTCGCGTAAATCCTTAGATTTAGTTTTAAAGCAGCTTCGACAAAAGCCAGACTTGCAGGGGGTCGTTCACTCGTTTTCAGGCAGTTTGCAACAAGCACATCAACTGATAGATCAAGGCTTTTACTTGGGGTTTGGTGGTCCTATCACTTATACTCGGGCTAAAAATCTACGACGGTTGGTGACAAGCTTACCGCTAGATGCCTTGTTATTGGAAACCGATGCGCCCGATCAGCCCGACTCATCACATTATGGGCAGCGTAATGAGCCTGCTTGGTTACATACGATTGCGCAAACCGTGGCAGAATTGCGCGGTATTTCTTATCACGAGGTGGTGAACGCAACCAGTAGCAATGCGTATAAACTATTTCGACTAAATTCTCAGCCCTGCCTCCCCATCAATTCAACGAAAATAAAGAGTAGTCCATGAAATATATTTTACCCTTTTTAATGGCTTTGCTTATTTTGGCTGGTATGACGCTGGCTATCTCACCTTATGTTTTAGATTTTTTCTTTCCGATAAAAGAAAATGTGATCCGAGAGGCAGATTCTGAAGCAGCGGAAGATGCATTGGGTGTCTGGTTTTTGTCCCCAAACGCTAATTTCAGGGACGTAGAAGCGGCAAGAAAACGCTCAAAAACACAGTCAACCGCGTGGTTTGTCTTTAAAGTAAAGCGTTATGCGGTAGAGCGTTTTATTAGTGCAAAAAAATTAGAGCAATTTGATTTAAATGATGAGATATTAAACAACACGTTCTTTGCCTCAAGCCCGCCGTTTGATTGGTGGAAGCCAAAACAATTAGATCGAAAAAGTTATTTTAAAGGCATCGATCAAGGACGACATTTAGCGCTCATCTATAATGCAGAAACAGAGTCAGGGGTGCTAGTGACAACTATTTCTGCCAAAATAGGAGGTAAAAAACCATGAGTATCCATGAGCGTACCGAATTATTAGTGGGTGAAGACAATCTCTACTTTTTGCAACGCAAACACGTCTTAATCGCAGGTATAGGCGGTGTAGGGAGTTTTGTTGCCGAGGCGATAGTACGTGCGGGTGTTGGTAGAGTCACCTTGGTTGACCACGACGTAGTGAGTCTGTCAAATATTAATCGTCAACTGGTGGCATTACAGTCCACAGTGGGACAATCGAAAGTCGAGGTAATGAAAGCGCGCGCCTTGGATATAAACCCCGAGGTACAAATAAGCACCGTTAAAGATTTTATCAAAGTAGAAAATATTGAGGCGTTATTAGCAGACGGTTCTTTTGATTATGTGCTCGACTGCATTGATTCTATTTCCAGCAAAGTAGCCTTAGTAACGGCTTGTCAGAAACAGCATATCCCCATTATCTCCAGCATGGGAGCAGGCGGGCGCATTGACGCGAGCAAAGTTAAAGTATCAACACTGGATAAAACAACGGTATGCCCGTTAGCACGCATGATGCGTCAACGTATGCGTAAAGCAGAAGGCGCTTTAAACTACCCCGTTATCTTCTCGGATGAGATACCACGCAAAGGAACAGAGCATCGTCCGATTGAAGACGATGCAAATGCCCATCCACGATCTGTTAATGGTACAATTTCCTACTTGCCGTCGATGTTTGGTTTGAACATGGCGGGCTATGTACTTCAACAATTTATGAAAGGAATGTAATGTCAGCAGCAGCATCTAAAAAAGTAATTTTTGCCGCACTCGCAGGAAATGCCATTATCGCCATCACCAAATTTATAGCCTCAGCGATGACGGGGAGTGCCGCAATGTTTTCCGAAGGCATTCACTCCCTCGTTGATACGGGCAACCAGATTCTTTTATTGTATGGCATGAAAAAAGCCGCACGTCCTGCCAATAAAGAATTCCCCTTTGGACATGGTAAGGAAATCTATTTTTGGAGTTTTGTGGTTGCCATTTTGATTTTCTCCTTAGGTGCAGGTATTTCTTTTTATGAAGGCATACATCACGTCATGCAACCCACTAAATTAAGCGACCCCACCGTAAACTATATTGTATTGGCATTAGCATTACTCTTTGAAGGTATTGCTTTTAGTGTTGCGCTGAAAGAATTTAAACAAACCAAAGGAAAATTAGGTTATATCGAAGCAGTAAAGCGCGGTAAAGACCCTTCAATGTTCGTCGTGTTATTTGAAGATGGTGCCGCAATGATAGGCTTATTGGTTGCTTTTGTGGGTATATTGCTCGCTCAAACAACAGGCATAGCAGAATTTGATGGCGTTGCTTCTATTATCATCGGTTTAATTCTTGCCTTCACTGCACTGTGGATGGCAAAAGAAACCAAAGGCTTGCTCATAGGCGAAAGTGCCAACCCAGAAATTGTTGATGCCATTGAAGAAATGGTCAACCAAATAGACCCAATAGAACGCACCAACGAAGTGCTGACCATGCATATGGGACCAGATTATATATTGGTCAATATCAGCGCCGATTTCGCACAAAGTGCATCATCTGATGATGTTGAAGGCTCTATCGCACAACTGGATAAACGTATAAAAGAACGTTTCCCTACGGTAAAACGTATTTTTGTTGAAGCCGAATCTCGCGAACATTTTTTATTGCAAGATGAAGCTAAATATTAAGAGAGGAGTACTAGAACTCATCAAACCAATATTATTGTAGTAATTCACCCGACAAAGATAAGGTGACGTAATCACCATGTTGCAAGCTATTGTTGGCTTTTTTCC
>CAZQTJ010000206.1:0-2496 GCA_964596035.1 uncultured Cocleimonas sp.
CTTAACTGTTGGCTACGGTTGGCAGTTAAGGCTACTTCTCCTCTCTTTTGTCTCTCCTCAATCCCTGTCTTTTCCTTCTACAAGTCCTTTTTTTGTGTGAACAAAATTCGCCCTAACACTTGGAAAGTTATGATTTAAGCAATTGATTCAGCTATATTTCAAAAGGGTTAATCATAAATGTTATTTTTCTGTCAAATATTATTATTATTTTTAATGACGCTAAGTCAATAATCTAAGTTGTTGATAATATAATATTTTTCAGTATCCCGCTATCAGCTAGAGGTGAAAAATGTCAGCTAAAATGGAATTACGTTGGTTAAAAGAAAATGATTATCAAGGAGCAAGTCAACGATTTGTAGCGTTTTGCAAAGAGGATATCATTCAGCAAGCAGATAAAAATCCTAATTTTGATCTTGCAACGTATGAATCTTCTATACGTGTGATTCTTGAAAAGTTAAATAACGCCGCAGAACAAAAAAAACAAGGAGTTAAATAATGCTTATTCACTCTTTGCAACTCACCAATTTCAAGAAATACGCCAATTTATTGATAGATGATATTCCAGAGCAAGGGGTTATTAAGGTTGGCGGAAAAAATGAGTCAGGGAAAACCAGTATAGGCGAAGCAGTTTGTTTTGCTTTATTTGGACGTACTTTTCTAAATGAGAAAAAAAATGCCAAGCGCCTTATTCGTTGGGATGAAAGGGAAATGAGCGTTAGTGTTGTTCTCAAAGATGAGGAAGGAGAGCATTTTAATATTAGCAGAACCATTAATGACAATGCGCTTAGCTCTATTCGTATTGTACGTTTGTCAGATGACCATGTGCTGAGCAACTCAGTGTCTGAAAGTGAAAAAATTATTAGTGATTTATTGGGTTATGATTACGAGACCTTTGTTGATTCATTTTGTATGGTGCAACGAGAATTAACATCACCTAATGGTAATAGCATCAAACAAATGGCAGGCATCGGTGATTATGGCAATATTACCGATGAGCTTGTTATGGAGCGTGCAGAAGAGGCTCGCTCTCTGAATGTGCTTAAGCCCCGTTATAATGAAAAAAATAGTGCGTTAGAAGAAATTGATATTGATGAGTCTTGGCTTCCCGAACTAATTGATGCTAATGAGACGCTTATTGTTAATAAAACAGAGAAGCAACAGTTAGTTGGTCAGTTAGGGGAGATGAATGCTACTTATGCTGATAGTGCTCAACGCTATAAAAAATCACTAAAACAACATAATATGTTTGAATGGCTAGGGGTGTTTTTGTTACCGCTCATGATTGGTTCTTGGCTTGTCTGGGGGGCGTTTCAGTTCTTTCCTAAGGTAATAGAAAGTTGGTTGCCTGAAAGTACATCTCATCACCATGCCGACTCTTTTGTAGTTTGGGTGCAAACTTGGATGTTCCCCATCGCAATGGGCGCGGTGTTACTTTATGGCATTGGTTTATTTTTTAAATGGCGGACAGAATCGAAAATTGCAATACTGAACGATCAAGCAACAGAATTTTCGAGTCTCTTGGATAAGGGGTATCAACAGGCTGTTAGTGATGTCGAAAAAGTCATTCCAGCTCGTGTGGGAAAAAATTTACTTCAACAACCATATCAAGAGTCTATAGCTTCTACTTTGACAGTTTCTCCTGCAACAGAATTTAGCCATCTTCCAAAATTGGGAGAGTTAACTTCAAGCTATGCTGTGAAACCTTTGGAATTGAGTGACTCTATTGAGACCTTGCAGGATACTTTACAGATTCAAAGTAGCGAAATTGATCAGCACTTATTAACTTTAGGTGGTGATATTGAGTTGGAGAAAGCGCGTTCAGATGAAGCGGGGGGATTACGTTCAGGTTTGCAAAAAATATCTCAAACAATGAAAGAGCATGAGAGAAAGATTAAAACGTACGACAGCGCTATTGAGATGTTGCAACGCGCATCGTCAAAATCAATTACTAATTTCAACCAGTCTATTACAGATTTTTCCGCAAAAGCATTGCCACACTTCACCGAAAATCGTTATAAGCAAATTAAAATCAACGATGATTTAAGTGTTGATGTATTCTCTGATGAAAAACAGAATTTTATTGCATACGATGAGATTTCATCGGGTACGCAACGACAAATCATGCTGGCATTACGTATGGGAATGTCTGAGCAATTGGCTATTAATACAGGTAACCATAAACAATTTGTATTTTTAGATGAGCCTTTTGCTTTCTTCGATCACCAACGGACTATTTCTACACTTGATGCGCTACCCAATGTGAGTGACGTAGTTAGTCAGATTTGGGTAACTTCACAAGAGTTTCCTGAGGAATTAACATTAAATAACTAGGAACTAAAAACTTATCTAAACAGATCATTTTTTATGATTATGAAAATAATCGGAAGAAAAGATGAAGAGCTAAGTCTTTGCTATTGAGTAAAAAAAGGCATAAAAAAGATTAATGTAACGTTAGCCTGCTTTCTCAGGGCTTGATTTTAATCGCTTTAGCCTTAT
>CAZQTJ010000206.1:2596-4373 GCA_964596035.1 uncultured Cocleimonas sp.
TTAATTCTTTATACATAAACTTTTAAGAAGGACTCTTTATGAGCGCGAACGAAGACTGCCTCAATAATCAGTGTGATTTACCTGATATCGCGAATGAGCCTCATTCTGGACCAAATGCACGCCTAAACTGGGTGGGTATGGGTGAAATCGAAATGCCTGTTTTTCTCTTAAATGGTAAGCAAGAGCGTATTCAATCGGTTGCGCGTGTACAGGCATATGTCAATCTAACAGACCCTAAAAGTAAAGGTATTCATATGTCCCGCCTTTATCTTTCTGTTGATCAAATGCTGAGTGAAGACACGCTAACACCCACCTTACTACGTCAGGTAGTAGAGTCCTTTGCAGAATCTCATATAGATATTAGTGACTCTGCGTACTTGGAATGTCGTGTTGATTTTTTTGAGCGTAGAAAATCATTAAAAAGTGATAATACTGGATGGAAAAGTTATAAAGTACGTCCTATTGTTTCTTTGCGCAAAGGCGTAATAAGTACAGAGCTAAGTGTAGAAGTTCCTTATTCTTCCACTTGTCCTTGTTCAGCCGCTTTAGCACGGGACTTGATTCAACAAGGTTTCCAATCACAATTTGGTCAGCAAGATACGATTGATTTTAATGCAGTGCATCAATGGTTAGGAACGACGGCAGGCATTAGTGCAACACCTCATAGTCAACGAAGCGTAGCTCAAGTTCGTGTCAAACTGAATGATAGTGTTAATGATTTACCTATATCACACTTAATAGACCAAATTGAAAATGCCTTGCAGACACCTGTTCAAGCAGCGGTTAAACGCGAAGACGAACAAGAGTTCGCACGTTTGAATGCCTCTAATCTCATGTTTTGTGAAGATGCAGCACGGCGTTTATATGCGGCATTAGACCAAGATAAGACACTTGATGATTTTTGGATACGCGTCAATCATATGGAGAGTCTACACCCACACAATGCGGTTGCTGTTGTTGTTAAAGGTGTCGAGGAAGGCTATCGTGACGACCCTAGAGAGTTTCCACATTAGAAGCCTGTCCGAGGGGTATGGAAATAATACGCACTGTAAAAAATGACAAAACATAATAAATATAATCTCCTGCTTTTGTTGTTATTAATTACAGCACACACCGCCGTGTTTTGGTTTTCTGATATTGATATTCAGGTGGCTAACTTTTTTTACTCCCCTGAAGAAAATAATAGATGGTCATTGGGAGAGCATCCTTTCTGGATGTTTTTCTACAAACTAGGTCCTATCGTTACGATGGGAGTCGCTGTATCCGCATTAATTGTCATTTTATTTTCGACGATTAAGGCATCATGGGGACTTTATCGAACGCAAGCCACATTTATTCTCTTTAGTTTTTTATTAGGCCCCGGGCTCATTGTCAATACACTTTTTAAAGATAACTGGGGGCGGCCACGACCCGCTCATATTGAGCAGTTTGGTGGTACTGAACAGTATGTACCACCGCTTAAATATAATGCCCAAGGAGATGGTAAATCTTTTCCATCAGGTCATAGTTCACTTGGTTTTTCTTTTATTGCATTTTGGTTTATATGGAGAAAAAGAAAACCACAGTGGTCAAAAGTTGCTTTAGGATTTTCTTTATTGTTCGGTAGTTTGTTTGGCATTGCCAGAATGGCGGCGGGAGGACATTTTTTATCCGATGTCTTTTGGTCTTTGTGGATTTCACTGCTGAGCTGTATGGCGTTATATTATTTCTTTTTTCGCAAGACCTTAGGAACGAGCATGAAATAACTTCCCGATTCTAACTTGCTTTTTTATCCTAT